>JANNWK010000801.1:0-2798 GCA_031408355.1 Myxococcales bacterium | reverse complement strand
ACGACCAGCGATTCGGTGCCCGTCCAAGCCAGCGCCGGCTCAACGGAGAAATCCTCAGCGTTGGACACGCGGACGTCATCCACCAAGCGCTGGCCCTGGCGATTGAGCAGGTCGAAATAGATCTCGTAGTTCCTGTCTTGGCGGGCGTCTTGATAAGCCGTGACGTAGTGCTCCCCGGCCCACAACAACTGTCCCGCGTAGGACTCGGCGTTGACCCGCGCAATCGCGAGCTGCTCGGTCAAAGCGTCCCCCTGGAGCGAGAGTTGCCGAAAGTACCCACGGGCCTGACTCGTGCATCCTGCAGCTGCACCACCAGGGCAGCTGAAGCCGGTAAAGCTAGCGCCGAAGCTCTCGCCGTTGAAGGCCAGCCCGGCAGCCTTGGCGTGGTCGAGGTCGAAGCCTGACACGCGCGTTGCGGGGCGAGCCAAAGCGACCAACCCAGCGCCGTCGTCGACCACCCTGTCGCAGTCGTTGTCCGTGCCGTCACAACTCTCCGTGGCACCCGGAAAAACATCGGAGCGAGCGTCGTCGCAGTCGTCACCGCAGCCCAGCTGAGCACGGGGCTCGGCGGCTGTACCGGTCGCGGAGTGCCCGTCGGCGTCCTGGTCCACCCGGGCGTCCAGGAACAGGCACGCCAGGCCGTCGCAGCTGTCCTCCGTACACGGATCCGCGTCGTCGCAGCTGCGTTCGATGCGGAGCCCGCAGACGGCGTTGAGGCAAACGGGCAAGCCGCATTGGCTTGGTGGAGGACCCGGGCAGTCGCTCGCGAGCGTGCATTCCGGAGGCGGATCGACGTCGGGAGCTGGCGACGGCCCCGCGTCGCCGCCGCTGGTGCCGAGCCGTTCTGCAGACGAGAGCCCGGTGCGTGCGCCGCAAGCGACAGGCAGGACCCCAAGGGCGACGACAGCCACGACACCTGCGACAACCTGCCTCCACATGGCACGCCTAGCCGCAGACGCCGAAGCCCGCCACGTCGAGATCACCGCACAGAAGGCCGTTCTGGCATTGATTCGGAGCGCCAACGCTGCAGAGCGCGGCACAGCGCTTGCCCGGTCGTTGACCGATCACACACACGTGACCGGGAGCGCAGCGGTCACCGGTATCGTCGCCACACAGAGCATCCTGCGTGCCCGTCCCGGCTGGCATGCAGCGCGTGCCGTAGACCTGCGCGTCGCAGCCGTCCCCGCCAGGGTGTTCAACGAACGGGTAGCAGCCCATGCCTACGCCGCACTCGGCTCCGCCGGAAAACGCGTCGCATTCGAGCGTCGGCAGGAGCAGGTCATCGGGCATGCAACCGTTATCGACGGGCACCGGCTCGTCATCTCCTGGTTGAACGCCACCAGCGCCCGCGACGCCTGACGCGCCCGCGCCGCCCGCGACGCCCGCCCGTCCGCCCGTCGCAGCTCCCCCGCTACCCTGACCCGCTCGCCCCAGGCGCGAACCGGCACCCGCGCTGCCGCCCGGCGGGCCAAGGGTGTCGGGCTGCGAGTGTTCGACAGCACCACCGCAGCCGCTGGCTACCAGCGCAAAAAATACCCCAGTCGCCAACCAACGCCCAAACATCTCAGCCTAAGATAGCCCGATCGCAGCGATTGGCCAGAAGCCGTTGGAAATGGCCGCGCATGGGGCTAAAACAGCCCATGCTTTGCAGCGCCAGGCTCGTCCTCACTTTGGCCTGTCTAGCGCTTGGCTGCGCCTGCACCCGCAGCGAGGAGCCGGCCACGGCGAATCAACCGGACGCGCCCGCTCAGCTCCCCGCACCAGCGCCCAGCGCAGCGCCTGCTCCCGCCCCGCTCCCGCCGGCGCCCGTCACCGCCGCGCCCGCGTGCACCGTGCCGCTCGGGACACCCGCCCCTCCCGTCGCCAAGGCGAGTGCGTGCCCCAAGGATCCCACCGGCAACCTGACCCTCCCGTTCGGCCGTGTCACGTTCCTCGACGCACCTGGCACTCCGGCCGTGGACGTTGAACTGGCCCGCGACAACCCATCACGCGAGCGCGGCCTGATGTACCGCACGCAGATGGCCGACAACGCGGGCATGTTGTTCTCGTGGAACGACCAGCGCGTGCGCAGCTTCTGGATGCGCAACACTTGCCTGCCTCTCGACATGTTGTTCATCGCCCAGGATGGCACAGTGGCCGGAATTCTGGAGCAAGTGCCGACAATGAACGAAGCCGCACGCAAGGTCGACTGCCCCGTGGCGCACGTGCTGGAGCTCAACGCGGGCTGGGCACGCGCGCACGGCATCGCCCCCGGGATGAAGGTAGCCATCGAAGGCTAGCGAAACGCTCGAGGCACCGGGCCGAAGGGCTGGGTCCTGGGGGCTCGCCCCAAACGGCGGCTCCACAATCCCTCATTCCAGTGGTAGATCGCAGGCCCATGCGCAAGCTTGCTCCCGTCGCCGTCCTGGTTTTCTCACACTCTGTCCTGGTTCTCGCCGCGGCGGGCTGCCGTACGACGACGCCCGAGCCGAGTGGAGATGCCGACGCGGTTGCGGCAGTGCCCGAGCCCCGGGTTGAAGCCACGCCTGCCGCAACGAGTGCGCCAACCGGCAGCGCGACGGCCGTCGGCAGCGCCGCTCCTCCCGCACTCGCCAGCCCGAGTGTTCGACCCACCGCCGAAGTGAAGGTCAGTCCCGACGATCCATTGGCTGGAAAGTTCTCGTTGGAGGACGCCGTGAAGGGACTGCCGGGCAGTGGCTCCCTCGTCGCGGAGATCGCAACGACGCTCGGCAAGCTCGAATGCGAACTGTACGAAGACAAGGCGCCGCTCACCGTCGCCAACTTCGTGGGCCTGGCCA
>JANNWK010000800.1:0-2217 GCA_031408355.1 Myxococcales bacterium | reverse complement strand
GCGCCGCGTGCGTGCCCGGGCTCGCGGTGCACCCGATCATCAGCGGTCGCCATGAGTTCGGCGGGCGGGAGGGGTGCACGAGCGGCCTTCGCAGCGTGGCTGAGCGGTCCTAACGCTGGGCGATTCGAAGCCACGCCAGCGCCAAGCTTGGACGCGGCGTCGGCAAAGCGGCGCGCCGTCAAGAGATCGAAGGCGGAGGTGCCGCCCTCGACATTCATAAGCGCCGCACGAGTCACCCGCGCCTCTCCTCGGTCGGCCGTTCGAATGAGGTCGAGTACTTGGAAGAGCTGACGCTCGTTGTCCGCGTTCAGCGGATTGCCGCTGGCCCAGAAATGCACGCTGCGGCGCGCGACGCCGAAGAGTTGTGCAAGCTGCTCCCAGGTCAGGCCGGATCGCCGACGCAACTCTGTGATGGCCGTAGCGGTGATGGCGTTCGTTGGCTCGACCTGCACGGCGGCCGTCTCCACCGCGTAGCCGAGATAGCTCGTCGTGGCATTCGAGACAAAGGCAGACGGTGCGGAGTAAAGATCGAGCGGCTCTCGCGACGAGGTGCTGTGACCCGCCAGCGCGCCGCTGATCACGATCGCCTGCCAAGGCGGAAGCAGCTCGCGTGCCACCGCGAGAGCCGCCGAAGGGCTTTCGTAGCGGGATGCGGTGGGGCTCGACTGCAGGAGGGTCATGACGAACTCCCATGGCGGCGGAGGAAATCGTCCGTCACCGCCCAACGGAACATGCTGTATATCCGCTCGGCGAACGAGCGGGCCTGAGCCAAGGTGGCCGCGACGTCGAGGGCGCGGGCGCCTTCGCCCTGTGGCGTGAACGCATCGAGGTCGAGGATCCAGCTTGGAGTGGCCAGTGGCGGCATAGCGCCGGGATCGACGGTGGCGCCCGCAGGTACCAGCCCCCAGCGGGCGCGCAGGGATGCCCCCTCCTCAGGTAAGGCGAACACCTGTTCGGCGAGGGACTGAGCAGTATGCTCGGCCAACGGAGAGGCTAGGATGCCGCTCACTTCAGGTCGCAGCAGTGAAGGGAGGTCGACGAGCAGCGCCCCGGTGAGTTGATCGACATAACGCAGGCCCAATCGATCTATGAGACGCGGGTTGATGTGCTGCTCCAGCGCCTCGAGAACACACCGGAGGCGACCGAGGAAGTCCTCGCGGCTGCTGTAGCGGGTGGTTTCGAGCGCCACGAAATCTGGCGCGAGTGTCACCGTCCATCCTTCGCCGGCCTCTTGCAACCGCCATAGAGTGGACGCGCGCGTCTCGTGGACACCACCAGGTCCGAGCAACAGGTGTTGGCTGATCTCGGGCCGCAGCACAGGGTAGGTCGCGCGCAGCGCCTCCTGAAACGGCGCGATGAACTCGCTCTTCTCGATCGACGCAATAACCGGAAACCGCACCTGCGCGATGACGCGCACAAGCGGCGGGGTGGCCAGCGGCACCTCGACGGGGGGCGGGCCGGTGAGCGGAGTGTAGTCGATGGGCATTGGGGGTGGACGAGTTGTCACAAGCGCGGAGCCGAAGCTGAAGCTACCTGACAGTCAGACGAATGTGAAGTAGGATGTGAAACAGTTGGTCAAAGCCCTAATCAACGCTGGGAGGAGAACTTACGGCCATCGGCCTGCGGCCCGGGAATAAGCGTGCAATTGCGCCCTACTTAAAAGGGTTCGGATGCTCGGCCGACAATCGACGAGAATCCTCATCAACGGACACGAGTGGCCGCTCCGTGACGTGGGCTATGACTCGCATGCGATCTCCCAAGAGGAAAGCGATCCGGGGAATCGCTTCATTCTGGAAGTGCGGCTCTCTGGTCACGCCTTCCCGCAGCGCATCGATGCGAGTCGCAGGTCAGAACAGCGTGACGAACTCGATGCCTCCCGCGATCACCATGCCGCGGTACCATTCGTCGAGATGGTTCGGCGAAATGATCCACGATTCGCCAATCACGTCTTGCGCCATCACTACCATGCAATCCTGGACGACGTACTGACGAAGGCCAGCGTCCCCGCCGTAGTATTGACCTCCCTCGACGCAATGTTCGCCAAAGGGAACACCCTGTACATGGCTGGCGGATGCCGAGTAGAGTAGCCGGCTGCCTGGCGATGCTAGACGGCGGCGAGCACCGCGCGCCGCAGTGCTGATGCGCGGGCCGTCTGTGAGCACGATATGCTTGCTTTGGCGTGCGATCCGGAATCCAGGTGATGTCGCCGCGCGCCAC
>JANNWK010000799.1:0-1887 GCA_031408355.1 Myxococcales bacterium | reverse complement strand
CTCGGGCGGTGCTGCTGGCTCGAACGGTGTTGCGGGGGCCGCGGGCAGCGCGGGCAAGAATGCTGGTGGTTCCACTGGCAATGCTGGCAGTGCCACCGGCAGCGCGGGCAGCGGCGCGGGCGCTGGTGGCAACGGCGCGGGCGCCGTCGACCCGCTCGAGCTCGAGCCCCTCGCGCTGGGCAACACGTGGACGTACGCGTTGAACGTCACCTCGGGCGACGACGCCTGTCAGTCGGGTCCTGGCACGCGTGAAGTCGTGGCCAGCGCTCCGTACGAAGGCCGAGACGCCTTCGAGCTACACCGCTTCTGCGATCCGGACCCGAGCTACATGAGCGTGGCCGAAGGAGAGGTGTGGCAGTACCTTGGCGGCTGGTACCGCAACGTCGCGGCTCCCGTGCAAGAAGGCCATAGCTGGGCGTTCGCGCCTGGCTTCACGCTGTTGTGGAACGCCGCAGGTAGCGTGACCGTACCGGCCGGCACGTTCCCAAACTGTTGGCGGCGCAGCATCATGGAGTTCGAAGGCTCAATCACGTTTTGCCCGGGCGTAGGCCAGGTGCGTATCGCGCTGCCGAACGTGACCGCAGAGCTGTCGGCGTACGAGCTAAACTAGCGCTGGTTCAGCGTCATTTTACTACGCAGTAGCCCTTGCCCAGCTCGATGGTGCACTCCGAGTCGTCGGGGCATTCGAGGTCCGAGCAGAATTGGATGGTGCCGAGCATGTCGACGCAGCCGCACACGCTGGGCCGGCGATCGAGGCCCTGGGGCGCGCATGGACTGGCGTTTTCGTTGCAGAAGCACACGCCATGGCAGCCAGGTTCGTCCGGCGTACAGGCGGTGGCCGGGTCGTCGATGCACGTTTGCATCGGGCTCTTGGGACACATGTACTCGGTGTCTTCGGAACAGGTCGGCACGTCCTTACACACCGCGTTGACGAGGCATGCCAGGTCGTTGCTGCAATCGACTTCGATGAGCGCACAGTACTGCGAGGCGGGGCACTTGGGCTCGCACGCCGTCAAGCTGGCAGCGAGCTCGTCGCCCAAAGCAGGCTTGCCGCCGTTGCCTAAGGTGCCGCCGATGCCTGAGGTGCCGCCGATGCCTGAGGTGCCACCGCCGCTGCCGCTCGACGCGCCACCACCTTTGCCAACGCTGCTGCCACCACCGGCCGTGGCACCCGACGTGCTCGGGCTGCCGCTAGTGCCCTGCCCGCTACTGCCGCCGCTGCCCGCCATGCCGTTGCCACTTGGCTTTTCTTCCCCGCAGGCGCCTAGCAGCGTGAGGACCAAGCCAACCGCAAATCCGCGAAAAACCGGCGAATCCATGCTTTTCTTCATAGCACAGTTCGTGATGCGTCGCGGGTCTTGGGCTGTACACGGAACCAGTTACAGGTAGACCCCGAGCCGCGCCTGATCCCAGCTTGCAACGCGCGTCCGCTGGGTGTACGGGAGCGGCATGCGTGCATGGTGGACTGGGGCTGCTCTGGCGGCGCTTGGCGGGCTGGGGCTCGGTGTGGCGGCTTGCAACGCACGCCCGACCAACGACAAGGCGTCGACGGTCGAGGTGCCGCTGCGCAGCGGCTGGAACGCGGACCAACGCCACGACTTCCGCGCAAATCTCAGGACCAGCACTCACCTGTCGACACAGGGACCGAACGATTTGACACTGGAGCTGAAAGGCAAGTTGCAGATCAGTGTCCTGAGCGCGAGCGGCAGCCAAGTCGAGCTGGCGCTGGCTTTCGAGCAGGCCGAGCTGTCGGCCCAGGGAGGCGCGCAAGATCCGCAGCTTCTGACCATCGCGAAGGAGCTCACGCAGCCAGCCTGGTTTCAGCTCGACTCCGGCAGCGTTGCACGAGAGGCGTTCGTTCGCGGGCTCTCGGCGTCGGCGGTTTCG
>JANNWK010000798.1:0-2736 GCA_031408355.1 Myxococcales bacterium | reverse complement strand
GGACGGGCGCCCTGGCGCGAACTCGTGCGGCAGGGCGCGCTCAGCCTGAGCGGGGACCGCAAGCTGTTCGGTGCGATGTTGAAGAGCTGCGCGCCGTAGCCGCCATGACGGGCACAGCGCCTCACGCCGGCGCGTCAAGCTCGGGGTAGTGCCGAAATAGGCCGTGCTGATTGAACGGTATGCGCCGAGGCGACGCCAGGTAGGCGGCGAGCCTCGGTCGCTCCGCCACGCTTTCGGCAAGCGCTTGCAGGCATGGCAGCCCCGGCTTGAGGCTCTCGAGCGCCCGCGGGAAGGCGAACGACAGCCCACTCGGCCAACCCCACTCGACAAATCGCTGAAAGTTCGGGGATTCTCGGCCGACGCGCCTCGGACCCGCGCCTAGGTGCCGACGTTGACGCCGCTCAGCGCGCCCGTGCCGAAGGGGCCGCCGAAGCTGTCGCCCGGAATGCCCATCACGTTCATCAGGTGAACCAAGAGCTTGTTGTGGGGCTCTCCGTCAAACTTGATGTGCTCGCCGGTCTTCAAGACACCGCCGCCGCTTCCGACCAGGAACGCTCGGATGTTGTTGAAGTCGTGATCCGCGCCGCGCGCGCACTCCCCGCACCACCAGATGACGCTATTGTCGAGCGCGCTCTTGCCGTCGGCCTCCTCGACCGCGTCAAGCGATGTGGCCAGATAGGCGAGCTGCTGAGCATACCAATTGTTGATGCGCGACAGCCCCGCCGAGGGCCCCTGATGCGTGATGTTGTGATGCCCATCCGGGACGTCAACCCAGGGAAAAGGCAGGAGCGAGCGCGCCCACGACCACTGCAGAGAAGCCACGCGGGTCATGTCGCACTTGAGCGCGAGGGCCAGAATGTCCATTTGCTGTCGGCCAATTTCTGGAAACAGAGCCTTGTCGTTGGGATCCCCGCCGGTCAGAAGCGCGGGGTTCGGCACGCACGCGGCGGCGCCGCCATCCGTACGCTTGAGGCGCGTCTCCAGGGCTCGCAGGCTGGTCAGGTGAGCCTCCAGCTTTTGCTTGTCGCGGCTGCCCAGCCGCGTCTGCAGGCGCGTGAAGTCGTCCTTGACGAAGTCGAGCACGCTGCGCCTTTGCACCAGCACCTGCTCGATGGTGGCGTCGCCTGTCGGCGTTCCATCCCCGAAAACACGCTTGAACATGGCGACCGGGTCGTCCTCCGGCGGCACGGGCTGATTGAAGCCCGCCGAGATCATGCGACTGAACGGGTGCACGCCGTAGTCGCTAACGCTCTGCACACCAAACTCGAGTGAAGGGAACGGGGTGACCTGGCCCAGCTTCGCCGCAACATGCTGATCGAGCGAGGGCCCGCCGGCAAAGCCCACGGCAAACTGCGCGCCCCCGGGCTTCTCGAAGCCAGAGCCGACGACCCACTCGGTGCCCGTCAGCATGTGCGACATCCCGACCGAATGCAGATCGCCCTCGGACGCGTCGGCCTTCGCCGATTCCATATTGATCCCTGAGAGGATCAGGAGCTTGTCGCGGATCGGTTGCAGCGGCGAGGTCTCGCTGCCAAACGTGTAGTTGGCTCCCGTTTGGGTGGGGACGAACGCGTCCATGTCGTTGGTGCCGTTGGGCGTAAAAAATAGCACCAGGCGCTTGGCAGCGCTCGCGGCCTGAGCCTGCGAGGTGCCGGCCAGCATGGCTTCGAGCAGCGGCAAGCCGACGGCGACGCCACCTAGGCCACGCAAGAGTGTGCGACGGTTCAAGCTTGACGATTTCATAGTGCGGCTCCCGTCTCGCTCGTACGGTACAAGAACGCGTCGGTCTGGGTGAGTCGGACCAATAGCTCGCGGATGTTGCCATTGCTGGCAGAGAACGTGGCGTTGAGGCCCTCGAGGCTGCAGCGATCCAAGTCGGATTCGCCGCGGCCATAGCTGTAGCGGAACCACTGCTTCACCAGGCAAGTCCTGGTCATCGAGCTTTGGGCCAACTTGCCGGCGAGGTCGAGCGCGCCGTTGAACGGGCCGTCGATGTCATCGGTTCCAAACAGCTCGCCGCTCGCGTCAATCGGTTGCCCAGCCTCCGTGTCGCGGTAGCGCCCGGCAGCGTCGAAGTTCTCCAGACCGAGCCCAATCGGGTCCATGAGCTGATGGCAGCCGGCGCAGCTCGGGTCCTTCCGGTGCAGCGCGAAGCGTTCGCGCGTGCTCACGTTGGGGTCAAACTCCGGCGGTTGCACGCTAATCGTGGGTGGCGGTGGCGGCGGCGGCGCGCACAAGAACCGTTCACGCACGAAGAAGCCGCGTGCAACCGGCGAAGTCTGATTGGTGTTGGCGTGCGCCGCCATCAAGCTCCCCTGAGTGAGCAGACCCGCACGCTTGGTCGGGTCAAGCTGCACGCGCTCGAATGCGGCTCCGAGAGGGCCTGTGACGCCGTAGTAGTCGGCCAGCGGCTTGTTCATGAAGGAGTAGTCGGCGAGCAGGAGCGCGCTCAGGTCGCCACCGCCACCGAACACCACGTCCGTGGTGAACAGCTCAGTCTCCTGGCGCAGCAGTTGCTTGATATCGGTCGTGAAGGCGGGGAACAACGTGGCGTCCCGAACCACCCGACCCAGGGTGTCGAGATCCAGCCACTCCGAGAAGAATTTGCCCACGGAACGATTGATCTTCGGATCAACCAGCATGCGCTCGGCTTCTGCCGTGACGCCGGTGGTCTGGCTCAGCGCACCGCTTGCCGCCGCCTGAAACAACGCTTCGTCGGGCATCGAAGACCACAAC
>JANNWK010000797.1:0-5318 GCA_031408355.1 Myxococcales bacterium | reverse complement strand
GGCGCCCAAGCCCGGAATCGCGCGTCCCTCAGCGCGCGTTCTGACATCATCGCCCGGAACGCGCAGGCCGTGCTAACCTGGGCCACGATGCTTGACGCTCGGCAACTAGCGCCGCAAACGACTCGGACGCTCAGGCGGGACGAGTACGATCGCTTGGTCGCGATGGGGGCGTTCGAGGACGAGCGAATCGAGTTGATTGAGGGGGTACTGGTCACGACGAGTCCAAACAATCCCGAGCACGCCGGACCCATTCAGGTCTTGACCAAGCTGCTCATTTTGGGTCTAGAGGACCGAGCCGATGTGCGCGTTCAGCTGCCGATCATCGCAACCCGCGAATCGGAGCCCGAGCCCGACGTGGCCGTCGTGCCGCCTGGGGACTACCGCCACGCGCATCCCAATCAAGCTCACTGCATCATCGAGGTGGCCCTTTCGTCGGTCAGCAAGGACCGCAACATCAAGGCTCCGCTGTACTCTGCGTCGGGTTTTCGAGAGTACTGGCTCGTGAATGTCTCCGAGCAGGTCGTCGAGGTCTTTCGCAATCCGGGCCCCGACCAATACCAGCACCGGACATGCCACGGAATCGGTGAGACGATCACGCTTGAGGCGTTTCCCGACGTGCACATCGAGCTTGCCAAGCTCTTCTGAGAATCGCTAGCGATTCTTGCCGTCGAAATGCTGGGTCGGCACCTGCTGTAGATCCACGTTGTCCAAGCAGCGCACGTTGATGGCTCGGATCTCGTTGCCGTTCGGGTCTACGCCGCGCGCGAAGGAGCGGACGCCGCACACGGAGCAGAAGACGTGGTGGATTTGCTTCTTGTGGAAGCGGTAGTTGGTGAGCAGGTCCTCGCCGGACAAGAGTTCGAATTGCGCCACCGGGATGAACTGCAGCATCGTGCCGGTTTTGGAGCAGATGGAGCAGTTGCAGGTGATGGCGGGCTGGCTAAGATCCAGCTTCACTTCGTAGCGCACCTTGCCGCAGTGACAGCCGCCAGAGTAGGTTGAAAGTGTGGCCATGCGGGAGCTTCTGCGCGGGGGCCGGCGCGGCGCAACGCAAATCTGCGCTGGGTAGCGCGAGCGAGCTGCGCGCGTTTCCGTCAGGTTGCGCGGGGACTTCAGGTTGCGTCGCGCTGGACGCACTGCGTGGGGCGCCCGACACAGGCGACGTGGACGCCTAGCCTCGGGATCTCGTGAATTGGCCTAGATCCGCGGGGGGCGTGGCCGCGCACGCCGGTTGCACTCCTGGCGGGCCAAGGAGTCTTCATGTCGCAAACGAGTGTCTGGCTGCGGGCGTGGTGGGTTGTGTTGCTGAGCCTGGGAGTGCTTGTGCCGGGCCCTGCGCGCGCGTCGGCCGAGTCGGGGCCGGGCGCGGACAAGACCTTGTCGCCCTATTTCGTGGTGGAGGGGGGGGAGTCGCAGGTCGAGGGTTTCCCGCTCGAGTCCACGCGCGTGCAGGTGTCGGTGACCGGCGTGATCGCGGAGGTGACGGTGACGCAGGCCTACAAGAACGCGGGCAAGCGGCCGATCAACGCGGAGTACGTGTTCCCTGCCTCCACGCGTGCGGCTGTTCACGGCATGCGCATGCAGGTGCGGGACCAGCTGATTGAGGCGGTGATCAAGGAGAGGCAGCAGGCGAGCAAGCTCTTCGAGGCGGCGAAGAAGGTCGGCAAGAGCGCGACGCTGCTCGAGCAGCAACGCCCTAACGTATTTACGATGCGGGTGGCCAATGTGATGCCGGGCGATCGCATCGAAGTGACGCTGAGCTACAGCGAGTTGCTGGTGCCGACGGGCGGCGTTTACGAGCTGGTCTATCCCACGGTGGTGGGGCCCCGCTACTCGAACCAAGCGGCCGCCACGGCGCCCGCGAAGGACCGCTTCGTGGGCGCTGGCTACACGCCGAAGGGCAAGCTGCCCAGCTACAGCTTCGAGCTTTCAGGCTCACTGTCCATGGCCATCCCCTTGCAATCGGTGGAGAGCCCCACCCACGCGCTCCAGAGCTCGCTCGACAACCCCAGCCTGCAACGCTTTCAGCTCGCGGCCTCCGAGAAGTCCGGAGGGAATCGTGATTTTATTCTGCGCTACCGGCTCGCTGGCGACGCCATTCAGTCCGGCTTGTCGCTCTTCGACTCGGGCGGCGAGAAGTTCTTTCTGCTTCAGGTCGAGCCGCCCAAGCGCGTTCCCAGCGAGCTCGTTCCACCGCGCGAGTACGTGTTCATTCTGGACGTTTCGGGCAGCATGAGCGGCTTTCCGCTGGACACGGCCAAGCAACTGCTGCGCGAGTTGGTCGGGGGTCTGCGGGCGACAGACACTTTCAACGTCCTGCTCTTCTCGGGCGGCTCGGAGCTGCTGGCCGAGCATTCGCTGCCGGCGACGCCCGCCAACGTGGCGCTGGCCGCTCAGCTCATCGACGGGAGCCATGGGGGGGGAGGCACGGAGCTCTTACCCGCGCTCACGCGCGCTTTCGGCTTGTCCAAGAGCGCGGGGCTCTCGCGGAGCTTCGTGGTGGTGACGGACGGTTACATTGGCCAGGACAGGGCGGCGATAGAGCTGGTGCGGAGCAGGCTTTCCGACGCCAATGTGTTCGCGTTCGGGATCGGTAGCAGCGTGAACCGCTACCTGATCGAAGGCGTCGCAAAGGCGGGCGCTGGCGAGCCGTTCGTGGTCACTGAGCCGAGCCAGGCGGGCGAGGTGGCGCGGCGGCTCCGCGAGTACATTCGTTCGCCCGTCCTGACGGATGTGAAGGTGGCCTACGAAGGTTTTGATGCCTACGACGTCGAGCCCAAGGCCAGTCCGGATCTGCTGGCCGAGCGCCCGCTGGTGATTCAGGGCAAATATCGCGGGCAACCGCGGGGATTTGTGAGCGTGAGCGGCGTGACGGGCAAGGGCGGTTTCAGTCAGCGCTTCGATGTGGGGCAGCTTTCGTCGCGGCCGGAGCATCGAGCGCTGTCGTTCCTGTGGGCGCGCAGCCGCGTGGCCTCGCTCTCGGACTTCGGCTTCGGTGAACCCACGCAGCTGGCCAAGACCGAGATCACCGCCCTGGGTCTGCGCTACAATCTGCTCACCGAGTACACCTCCTTCGTGGCGGTGGCGCGTACGGTCGTGAACCTGACTGGCGCAGCACGGGATGTAAGTCAGCCGTTGCCCCTGCCCGCCGGTGTCTCAAACAGCGCGGTCGGTCCCAGCGCTGACGGCGCGGACGAGCCCGAGCTTTTGTTGCTGCTGTGCCTGCTCGCAGTGGCGCTAGCGGCCCGGGCAACGCTGAAACGCCGCCTGGAGCTGGCTTCGTGAAGCTGCTGGTCTGCCTGGCGCTCCTCATGGGCTACCTGCTCAAGCGTCACTACAGCAGCGCCTCGGCCGAGGAGCTGCGCTGGATCCTGAGCCCGACCTCGGGGCTCACCTCCTTGCTGCTTCAGCGCGAGTTCTGGTTTCGTCCTGGCGAGGGCTACTTGAGCCAGGAGCTATCGATCTTGATTTCGCCGGCCTGCGCGGGCGTCAACTTCCTGATAGTTGCCTTCTTGACGTTGGTCCTTGGGTTCGGCTCGCGCTTCGCGGGGCAGCGTGAGCGCCTCGGCTGGCTCTTGCTGGCGCTGGGCGTAGGCTACGCGGTCACCGTTCTGGTCAACGCCCTACGCATCGTGCTTTCTGTTTGGGTGGCTCGGTTTGCCAGCGGAGTGTTCGGGTGCACATTTCAGGCGGCGCACCGGCTGCTTGGCGTTACCGTGTACGTCGGGGCCTTGCTGGGGCTGTGCTGGGGCGTCGATGTTTGGCTGCGAGGCCGGCGTCCGACCGTCGGCAAACGCTGGGCGCCATGGCTGGCGCTGGGGGGCTACCTGGCGCTCACGCTCCTTCTGCCGCTGCTCCGCGGTGCGGCGGCGTCCCCGGAGTTCCTCACCCACGCCGGCGTCGTGTTGTTGGTGGCGGGCGGCGCGGCCACGTTACTTTTTGCCGCGCGGGGTCGTACCTGGGATGATGGAAGGCATGCAATCCGTGGCTCCTCCCAGCACCTCCGGTGATCCTCGTCCTAGCAAGGCTCCGGGGCCTGAGAAGTACGAATTTTTTAGGGTCATTCAGGGCTATTTAGACCAGGCGGCCAAGCTGGTGGACCTACCGGACTACGTCCAGGCCATTCTGGCTCAGCCGAAGAACGAGATCATTGTGCACTTTCCGGTGCGGATGGACAGCGGGGACTACCGCGTCTTCAAGGGCTACCGCATCCAGCACTCGAACCTGCTGGGTCCGTACAAGGGCGGCATGCGCTACCACGAGTTGGCCGGCCTCGACGACTTCAAGGCGCTGGCCGCCATGATGACCTGGAAGTGCGCCTTGATGGGTCTCCCGTATGGCGGGGCCAAGGGGGGCATCAAGTTCAACCCACGGGACGTCTCGCGCGCTGAGCTCGGTCGCATCACGCGGCGCTTCTTTCATGCCCTTGGTAACAACATCGGCCCCGACTACGATATCCCGGCGCCCGATGTGGGCACCAACGCCCAGGTCATGGCCTGGGCGCTCGACACCTACATCAATACAGTCGGCCTCGTGAGCAAGCAGGATGTGCAGGGTGTGGTCACGGGCAAACCCATCGCCAGCGGCGGTACGCTGGGGCGAGAAAAGGCGACCGGGCAGGGCCTCGTCCATTGCGTGGTCGAGTGGGCCAAGCTCCACCGCTTCGATCTCAAGGGCAAGAAGCTCAGCGTTCAGGGCTTCGGCAACGTCGGTTCGAACGCCGCCGTGCTGCTGAGTCATTTGGGGGTTTCCCTGGTCGCGGTCGGCGATCACACGGGCTATCTGTGCAACCCGGAGGGCTTCAACGCGCACCGCCTTCAGCAATACGTGGCCAAGCACGGCTCAATTGCCGGGTACGCCAACGGCGCCGAGATCAGCCGTGAGCAATTCTTCGGCACCCCCGCCGACATCTTTATTCCCGCGGCTCTCGAGAACCAGATCGGGCCGGGTGAGGCGGAGGCGCTTCAGGTCACGCTGGTCGCGGAGGGTGCCAACGGCCCGTGCTCGCCGGAGGGCGAGGCTATCCTGAATCGCCGCGGCATCGAGGTGCTGCCCGACGTGCTGGCGAACGCGGGAGGCGTTACCGTCAGCTATTACGAGTGGGTGCAGAACAAGCGCAGCGAGAGCTGGACCCTGGAAGAGGTCGACGAGCGCCTGGAACGCGCGATGCTCGAAGCTTACGATCGCATGCAGCAGTTCGCCGTCCTGCACAAGTGTGACTATCGCATTGCCTGCTACGGTGTCGCGCTTGAGCGTTTGAAGAAGGTCTACGAGGAACGCGAGATTTTCCCGTAGCGCGGCTGCGACCAACGAACCAG
>JANNWK010000796.1:0-2490 GCA_031408355.1 Myxococcales bacterium | reverse complement strand
CTTCGGCCTGCGCCGCGATCTTATCGTCCGGTAGGTGCGCACCGATAACGCCGGTGGAGGCGGGCAGCACCTCCTCAGCCAATACGCCGAGCGCCTTGGCGACGGCGGCGGTTGAGTCACGCGCGGCCCGCAGCCCATTCTCGCCCGTCACGGCGTTGGCGCAGCCGCTATTGACCAGCACCGCCCGCGAGAGCCCGGCGCGCGCGCGCTCAGCGGCCACCAGCACGGGCGCCGCCTTCACCACATTGCGCGTGAACAGCGCCGCCGTAACGGCCGGACGGTCGCAAACCGCGAGCGCCAAATCGACGCGCCCATCCTTCCGAATGCCCGCGGACACCGCACCGAACCGAAACCCAAGGACCTTGCCTGCCATCGTAAAAACTCGCTGAATTTGCGCGCCCAAACGGCGCCGCCCGACCCAAAACCTAGCAGACTCGGGCCCCCTCCGCCCACCCTTGACTAACCCGTCGCCGCGCGTATCCTCCGGGCCCTTTCGCCGATTTAGCTCAGTGGTAGAGCAGTGCTTTCGTAAAGCACAGGTCGTCGGTTCAAGTCCGACAATCGGCTCCAGCATCTTTCAGGGAAGAACAACAACGATACGGGCATGTTGCTCGCGTTGCTTGGCGCGATGCTCAAGGTGCCGATCAGGTCGGAACGGGACGCAGCAGGACGCTTGGGGGCGCTGGCCGGGGCGACCACGGGGCAACCACGCTCGCGTGACGTTGCGACCTGCCGAGTTGCGAGGAGGGGTCGGGGTGGCGTCCAATTGCTCGGGTGCGGTCGGTGGCTCCCTCGAAGAGGCCGCCGCTAAACCCCGACGGTAATCCTCTCCGCCGGGTGTCCAGGAACCGAGCGCCAGCCTCACGCACCGCAACGCGAACAATCTGGCGGAGAGCTGAGGGCGGGATACCGGCCCCGACGCTCGACGGAACAAAACCATTGAACCTCAAGTACCCGGCTACGGGCTACGGCGCGGTCTCGATTCGCAGACGGACAGCTCCGACCGATGCCTCGAGGCGTTCTGGCGTGAAGCCGAACTGAGCCGCCATCGCCTCGATCAATGCACGCTCCTCCATGGCGATACCCGAGTTCGCGTAGGCCATCGCGATGGCGAGGGACAGACCCTCGCCATCGATCTTCAGCTCCGGCAGGACCCGAGCGAGTCTGCGCACGCGCGCGTCAGCGCCCTCCGCCCGCAGCGCGTTCAGGCTTGTTCGCACGTCCCGGCGCGCCGCCTCCTCGCGTACGCCGGTCATCGCCTGGACCGCCTCGACGAGCGCCTCGGTCTCGAAGTCGTCGACCTCTCCGTCGGCGTTGGCGACCAACACGGCGACGTCGATCACGCTGCGCACCGCTTGCGGCGAGCCGGCCAGCTTCGTCTGGATGGACTCGCTGATCTCGCGAATGACACGGGCCGTTCGCGGCGCACTCCCGTACGGGGGCAGCCTCCAAGCGCGTCGGAGGTCCTCGGGGATGCGGTATTCGGCCGTGCGGCCGCCCCCCATCCGAATGGCCTCATGGCTCAATAGCTTGAGCCCCATCCTGTTGACGAAGCCGTTGACGATGCTCGAGTGGGTCTGGACGCTCTGCAGAAGGCGGAACACGAGCCGGTTTCCCTCGAGAATCCCCTTCCAACGGGTCTGAGGCACCTCGAGCGCGTCGGACACCTCGTCGCCGGCGAGATAGCGCACCACGCCAGGAACCAGCCCGGGAAACACGGACGCGCCGGGCACGATCCCCGCGTAGAAGGTGAGCAGGGCCTTGGTGAGCTCGATGCCCTCGTTGCTCTTGCCGCAGTGGCGCTCCTGCACGCGCGTGAAGAACAGCTGCGCCTCGGCGAAGTCGACCGGCATTGCGTCGACGTCGATGCCCAGGATCTGCCCCGCGATGCGCCAGAAGTACCAGAAGTCCTCCCGCTCCTCATCGGACACGGTCACGCCGAGCTTAGTGATGTGGAGCAGCGGTGTGCAGCCGAACGTCGTCAGGGTGCCAATCAAGTCCTCCTGATTCACGGGGAGCCCATCGCGTTCGCTGTCCCACTCCCTTCTTTGAATCAGAATCCGACTTGCCGAGTGCATCAGGCGGACCTTCAGCAGAGTAGCCATGCCGGTGCCGTGCTCGAGCAGCCCGCCGGGGAGCATCACGTGCAGCAAGAACTGCGATGTCTCGCTGACGCGCTTTTCGGTGACGCTGTATCCCATCTGGTCAGTGGCATGGAGAGCCTTGACTCCCTTCTTCGCGGCATAGCACTCGGGCAGAGAGGCCAACCCCAAGATCGCCGAGATCGACACCGCGTGGTCGACGAAGAAAGCGCTCGCACGCTCGAGGCGTGCCCGGTCGGTCCCGCTCGGGAGACGAGCCTCCCGTTTCAACCACGCGCGAAGGTCCGTGGGAAGCGACTCGGGCGCAGCGTTCGCGTTCGTCACCGCCGAACGGAGGGCTTCGTTCACCGCTGCGAGTCCCCTGCCCGCAACGAGCTGCTCCATGATC
>JANNWK010000795.1:0-1768 GCA_031408355.1 Myxococcales bacterium | reverse complement strand
TCCGCCTCAACGTGACGACCAGCGCGTTCGTAGAGCACCGCCAACTGGCGGTGCAGCACCGCCTCGTTACTGCCGGCCTCTGCGCCTGGATCGTTGCCGGCGATGGTGCGATCGAGTTGCTCCAGGTATATAATCGCCTGCGCCAAATCACCGCGCTGCTCCGACAACACCGCGGCCAATATCAACGCCGGCATGGACTGCGGATCGAGGCTCAGCGCCTGATCAAGTGCCTGCTGCGAATCGGTTGGATGGCCGAGCGAGAGTTCGAGTTCCGCCAGTACCATCCACGCACGACTCTGGTCGCCTGGGCCGGTGGCCAACAGATGTTGATGCGCCGCGCGACGGGCCAGGACCGGCTGACGCGCGGTGGCGAGCACCTGCGCCAGTTCACGCCACGGTACGCCGCTGCGTTCGAACAGTGGGCGCAGCGGCGCAACGATCGTCGCTGCCTGCGCCGGTTCGCCGGCGACATCCAAGCCGACCAATTGCAGACGCGCACGACGCACCAGCAAACGTGGCTCATCCACAAACGCGCCATCAAGCGCCTGCGAACACCAGCGAATCGCCGCCTCGCGCTGATCGCGACGTTCGGCCAGCGTCGCCGCCAGTTCATAGGCCGCGAGCACCGGTTGCGGCGCCGCCAGCAGGCCGGTGACGATAGTGTCAGCGTGACGGTCCTGACTGTTGGCAATCAGCAGGTGCGCGTGCAGCGCTTGATACTCCGCGCCACGATCGAGTTCGGCCGCGCGTTTGGCCGACGCTAAAGCACTCACCAAATCGCCATCTTCGGCAAAGATCTCCGCTTGAATCGCCCACAGCTGCGGTGCATCAGCGACGAGGGTGAGCGCCTTGGCCACCGTCTCAGCGGCCTCTTTGCGCCGGCCCTGTTTGCGCAGCGCTTCGGCCAACAAGGCGAGCAGCGGCGGCGTGTCGGGCAGGGCGACCAACGCCTGACGTGCGACGATTTCCGCCTGATCCAGACGACCGGCGGTGAAGCAGTGGTCGATGTGTTCACGCCACGCCCACAGATAATCTTTCTGCAATTCGACGGCGCGTTCGAGGTACGGGATCGCCGCATCGCGCCGACCCTGGCAGCGCAGCAAGAATGCTTTGAGACCGTCGTTGATCGCTTCGCCCGGTTCCAGGTCGCAGGCTTTTTTGTACGCCGTCTCGGCGTCGTCGTGCCGTGCGGCGAGCGCTTTCAGTTCCGCCTGTTCACGCCACGCCCAGGTATAAGCGGGATCGATTTCCACCGCTTTTTCCAGATTGGCGAGCGCTTCGCGGTGTTTGCCTTCGTGGCGCAGCAGATCAGCGAAATAACCGAACGTCACCGCGTCATAGGGATTGAGTGCACGCGCGTGTTCGAGATGAGTGTAGGCCTCCTGCATGCGCCCAAGTTGGCGGCAGACATCGGCCTGTTCGTGCAGCACCCACGTCGCGCTCGGCGCAGCGGCGGCGGCGCGTTGGTAATGCAGACGCGCTTCGTCAAGCCGACCGGCGCGGCGCGCGAGGTTACCGAGCTGAGCATGCGCCCAGGGATAATTGGGATCGTCTTCGAGCGCGCTGGCGAGCAGTTGCGTCGAGCGCGCGCGATCGTTGTCGGCCACCACCTGCGCCAGCTCGACCTTGGCCCACGCCGCCTTGGGGTCGACCGCCAGAATCTGCTCATAGAGCTTGATCGCCTCGTCGAGATTACCGTCTTCGCATTCGAGCTGCGCAAGGTGCCCACGCGTCCAGTGGTCTTCGCCGTTGGCTTCAAGTGCTTCGC
>JANNWK010000794.1:0-3440 GCA_031408355.1 Myxococcales bacterium | reverse complement strand
CGGCGGCCGCCATTCTTGGCCGATCCAGCTGAAGCGGACCCCGTTCGCTGCGCCAATCCCGCCAGCCCCTTCAGGGGAGCGACCTAATCAATGCGACATACTGCTCTATTTGTTGAAATTCTGCAGTTGTAAGTCGTGATTCTGAGCGCGGTGCCAAGCTCGCGACGGCCGAGAAGGCTCTCTTCGACTTTGCGTACCTGTCGAGTGGTCGCTCGCGTTTGTTCACGAGTCTGCCCGAGCTCGAGCTGCCGCGTGGCTTCCGGCGCAAGGAGTTGTCACGCTGGCTGGAGAAAATCCCCTCGGAGCAAAGGCGCACACTGACCTCGCGCAAGCTCCACGCGCTGCTCGCGAAGTCCGGCGCGTAGACCTCGCGGGTCTTGCTCCGCTACCAGACGCACTTCAGCAGCGCGCAAGGTCGTCGCGTTGGCTTGGGCTGTCTTCGGGCTCGCGATGCCGACTCGCGGCCACAAAAAAACTGTGCGGAGCGATCCTGCGATCGCTCCGCACAGCACCTGGGTTACTTCGTCGTTTCGTGTGCGTGATTGTTACTCGGTCGCCCAGTCGGTCCAGGCGCCGGTCATCCAGGTGTCATCGGCGTCGGCGAAGGCGCCGACGTAGGTGGCCGTGAGGTCGGCGTGGCCCGTGGGGGTGCCGCCTTCGATGGCGGCCGCCGGGAAGGGCGCCGGCACGGCGGTGAAGCAGTCGCCGAAGTTCGCCGGTGCGACGTCGCTGTTGCCGGTCTGTGCGCTGAACCAGGTCGCTCCGCCCGTGTGGGTTGCGTCGAACTCCGCGGTGTTGCCGAACACGAGTGAGTCCGTCAGTGTCGTTTGCGTATTGGGCGTGTTGCGCACGCTCAGGCCAGCCGTGAAGAAGCCCGTGACCACGGCGTTGACGATGGTGGCGTCCAGGCCACGACGCAGCACCATGCCGACCTGGGGACCGGAACCCGCTACCGCGGTGCCGGTGCCACAGAGCGTGACGTTGGCGAACGAGGGCGACGAAACCGGCGCCTTGTCGGCGTTGACGCTGTCGTTGTCCATCTCGAAGCCGTTCGGATCACTGGTGATCGTCGTGCCCTGCCGACCGAACGCGAACTGCACGAAGCCGCTGTAGCCCGCGTCGGCGTCGAACATGTCGTCGCCGCAGTTGTGGGCGACCAGGTGGTCGGCATTTACGGTGCCGCCGAACCACTCGAAGCAGTCGTCCAGCGTGTTCGAGACCATGACGTGAGAGAGCGTGGTGCCGCTGCCGACGCCGCCCAAGGTCAGGCCGTTGATCTCGTTGCCCTGGCCATCCAGATCGATGCCCGGGTACTCGATGCGGACGTAGGCGAGCGAGCCGCTCGACTCGTCCTCAACCGCGTCGGCAGCCGTGTTCCCAAAGACGGTTCCGTCCGTCAGACCCTCGATTTCACACAAAGTGTCGACCGTCGCGTCGTTGCAGACGCCGTTGCCAAGCATGATCACGCCGCCCCAGTCGCCCGGCGCGCGGCTGCCTTCGGGCTCCGAGCTCGTGAAGAGGATTGGCGCATCGGCCGTGCCCTCGGCCATCAACTTGCCGCCCGGCATGACCACCAGCGTGCCCAGGCTGACGCTGTCTCCCAGGATCTTGACGCACGGTTCAATCGTGAGCGTCTTGGTCACCTTGACCAAGCCCTTCAGCGTGTAGAAGTTGCCGGTTTCCAGGATGCCGCTGGCAGGAACCTCGCCTCCGTCCGTGAGGTCGGCGAGATCGCACTCGGCCACCAGGGGAGCGCCGCCGCTGCCGCCTTCGCCGGTCATGCCGCCTTCTGGCACGGGATCGGCTCCGCCCGTCTGTGCCTCGCCGCCCTTGGGGATGTTCGCGCTGCCGCCCTTGCCCGTGCTGCCCGCCTTGCCGCCCGAGGCCGAGCCGCCGCTGCCGCCCTTGCCGGGCTCCGCCCCCGGGTTGTCGCTAGCGGGGTCGTCGCTGCAGGCCGCAACGAGAGGAAACACCAATGACGCCGCGACTAAGACCTTAACGAAATTTCTCATAAAACAAGACCTCCTTGAGAACGCCATACTGACGCGGGTTCGTGACTGAACAGCGTGAGAACGGAAACGTTTGCGTTACGAATGCCGCTGCTGGTGACGCGCCCCAGCGGGGCCGCGACAGCTCTCAATGGGTGTAGGAGACAGCGAGCCCGAGCGTGACGCCCGTGCGCGATTCGCCGGTCACAAACTCTTTGGGTTCGACGCCGTCTTCGCCGTCGGGATCCGGTCCGGCCTGCGTCAACTTGACGGGGGCGTCGAGCAGATTCTGAACCGTGCCCTTCAGCTCGAAGTGCTTTCCAAGGCCCTGAACCACCGTTACGTCCACGAGATGACGCGGCTGTTCGTAGATGTCCTGCAGCCCCTCGGCACCCACCGTGACAATGCGCGCTCCGTTGACGTTGTAAAGCAGCCGCGCCTGCGTCTTGGTCTCGGTGTGGGAGTAGTCGAGCGCCAGGTTTACGATGAAGGGCGATTGATTGGACAGCGGCCGGGAAGGGTTCGTGTTGGCGCCGACCCTTGCCAGCTCCACGCGCGACTTCACGAGGGTGAGGTTGGCCAGCGCCGAGAACTCCTTCAGCGCGGGCGTGAGGAACTCGAGCCCCTTGCGGGCCTCGAGCTCTACGCCCAGCACGTCGGCGCCTTGAGCGTTGTCGTAGGTCACAATGGCCGTCTTCCTCACTTCCTCAATCGGATCCTGAAAATGCTTGTAGAAGAGGCTGAAGGCCAGTACTTCGCGCAGCGTCGGAAAGTACTCAAAACGCAGATCCGCGTTGGCAATGTAGGTGAGGTTCAGGTCGACGTTGCCTTGAGTCGGGGAGCCGCCGAAATACGGATTTAGCACGAAGGGAGCCAGCTCACGCAACTGCGGGCGCGCCAACGTGCGCGAAAGCGCTAGGCGCGTGTTGGCCTTCGAGGTCGCGGCGTAGACCAAGGAGAGCGCCGGCAGGAAGTCAGTCTCCTCGATTTTACCGCTGATCGGGGTTTCGCTGACGGCGAACGGGTCGAACGAACTGATCGATTGCCGCGTCACCTCCATGCGTACCCCGCCCACGGCACGCAGGCTCTTCAGGAGCTCCGTGTCGAGCATGAGGTAGCCGGCGTACACATCGAGCGCTGCGTCGTAGCCGTCGTTTGCGCGTGTCCTCTCCTCGCCGACTAGCGGGGCAGTCTTGCGTGTCCCAATGTTGGGCGCCTGAAACAGCTTGTCGGCGCAATTGCTGGGATAGGCTGCTTCCTCGCAGCGGAAAAGCTCCACATCCTGCTCCGGCGTAGGACGCCCCTTGAAGAACTCGAAACGCCGCGCGTCGAATTCACGGTCTCGTGAGCTGACGGCGCCGCCGAGCTTGATTTTGGCCGCTTCGGCAGAAAAACCGAGCGGCTGCGTCCAGTCGATCCCACCACCCCGCTGGATCTCGGCTTGATCGGCGA
>JANNWK010000793.1:0-3876 GCA_031408355.1 Myxococcales bacterium | reverse complement strand
ATTTCTACCTACTCGCCTTCGCCCAAGGCGCGCAGGCTCGAGCTTCGATTCCCCGACCCTTCGACGAACCCCTACCTGGCGTTCAGCGCCATGCTGATGGCCGGGCTCGACGGCATTCAGAACAAGATCGATCCCGGCCAGCCACTCGACAAGGACATCTATTCACTCTCGGCCGAGGAACTCAAAGACGTCCCGCGTCTGCCAGCGTCGCTCGAGGAGTCGCTCGATGCGCTCGAGGCGGACCATGAATTTTTACTCAAAGGCGACGTGTTTACCCGGGACGTGATCGAGATGTGGCTCGACCACAAGCGCGAGCACGAGGTCCTGGCCTCACGCCTCCGACCGACCCCTTTCGAGTACTACCTCTACTACGACGCCTAGGCGGCCACTTGGCAGAGCCCCTTGTGGGTCACATGTAAGACGTGCGCTTACATATGGCGCAGGCTCGAACGGGCTGACGAATGCCGCGAGTTGGAATGGGGCCAGCCTTTGGTATGCTGATAGCAGCATCGCGACGCTTGCCGCGCGAACCTCTGCCGTGTCCGACCCTGACGACCTTTACGAAGCGACGCTCGAGGTAACCATCTCGCGCGATATGGGCTCGCTCGTGCGCGTGGCTGCGGAGCAGAGCGCTCTCTTGCTGGTCCTGTCAGGTACCAGGCTGGGACATCGCCTCGTGCTCGGCGATGCCCGGATCGACATTGGTCGCGGATCTACCGCTGGACTTATACTAGACGCCGACTCGGTCAGTCGAAAACACGCGCGGATTGAGCGATTTGGTGGCGGTCACAAGCTCGTCGATTGCGGGTCGACCAACGGCACGTACGTCAATGGCGTGCGGATGAGGGAGCACATCCTCAAGGATGGAGACCGCATCGGCATTGGCAAGGCACTCCTCAAGTACATGGCCGGTGGCAACATCGAGGGCGCGTACCATGAGGAAATTCAGCGGCTGATGCGCTTCGACCCGCTCACCAACGTTTCCAACAAGCGCCACTTCGAAGAGAGCTTGCGGCTGGGCGTGTTTACCTCCGCCGGTGCGGGCAAGCCCTTGTCGCTCATCGTGTACGATCTCGACTTCTTCAAGAAGGTGAACGACACCCACGGCCACATGGCTGGAGACGCCGTGCTTTGTGCCGCTACCGCGGCCGTGCAGGACGTCCTCTTGCCCGGCGAGCTGCTCGGCCGCGTCGGCGGTGAAGAGTTCGCCGTGCTCTGCGAGGAGGCGGAGCTGCCGTTCGCGCTAGCGCGGGCAGAGGCGATTCGGGAGGCTGTTGCTCGCGAGCCGTTTGCCTTCGAGGACAAGAAGCTTTCGGTCACGGTGAGCGCAGGCGTTGCGCAGCTTCAGGCCGGCGAAGAAGCCGAGGGCCTGTTCGACCGCGCCGATGGCCAGCTCTATCTGGCCAAGGGCGCGGGAAGAAACTGCGTCCGACCTAGCGCCTAGCCACCTTCGGAGAGGGGGCCTTGACCTGCTTGGCGGACACGCCGGCCTTGCCGGTGCCGTTCGTCGATTTGACCGGCGAGCCACCGAGGTCCGCCGCGAGTTGCTTGGCGCGGTCGACCCGCTCCCACGAAAACTCAGGGCGACCGAAGTGACCGTAGGCTGAGGTCGGTTGGTAGATCGGCCGGAGCAGATCCAGCTCGGTGATCAGAGCCCGCGGACGGAAATCGAACACCTTGGCGACGTAGACGGCCAGCTTCTCGTCGTCGACCTTGACGGTGCCGAAGGTGTGGACGTACACGCCCATCGGCTTGGCAACGCCGATGGCGTAGGCCACCTGAACCTCGCAGCGCTTGGCGAGACCCGCCGCGACGATGTTTTTGGCGACGTAGCGCGCGTAGTAGCAGGCCGAGCGATCGACCTTCGACGGATCCTTACCGCTGAAGGCGCCGCCGCCGTGGCGACCCATGCCCCCGTAGGTGTCCACGATGATCTTGCGGCCGGTGAGGCCGGCGTCACCGCACGGACCCCCCACCACGAAGCGCCCAGTCGGATTGATGAAGTACTTGGTATTCTTGTCGAGAAGGTGCTTGGGCAGGGCCTTCTTGACGACCAGCTCCATCACCGCTTCCTTGAGCGTCTTGTGCTTCACGCTCTCAGAATGCTGGCTCGAGACGACGACGGTTTCGATCCGCTTGGGCACGTCGTTCTCGTACTCCACCGTGACCTGGCTCTTGCCGTCCGGGCGAAGGAAGTCGACCTGGTTTTTCTTGCGAACCTGTGCCAGCTGCTTGGCCAGCTGGTGCGCGTACATGATCGGGGCCGGCATCAGCTCGGGCGTTTCGTCGCAAGCGTAGCCAAACATCAGGCCCTGATCACCCGCGCCCTGTTCCTTGAACAGGCCCGCGCCCTCGGTGACACCTTGCGAGATATCCGGCGACTGCGGCTCGACCGCGATCAGGATGCCGCAGGTGTCCGCGTCAAATCCCATTTCGGAGCTGGTGTAGCCGATGCTCCTGATGGTGTTTCTGGCAATCCTGCCAAAGTCGAGGCTCGCCTTGGTGGTGATCTCACCGGCGATCACCACGAAGCCCGTCTTGCACAGGGTTTCGCAGGCAACGCGGCTCGTCTTGTCCCCGGCCAGCGCGGCGTCCAGGACGGCGTCGGAGATGGCGTCGCTCACCTTATCGGGGTGGCCTTCGGTCACAGACTCTGAAGTGAACAGATAACGACTCATGACTTGCTCCGGCGCCTGGGCGCAATGTCGCTCGCGAAGGCGAGCCTCAGGGGAAAAAACCGCGCGGACCCTAGCACGTATCTTTGCGCCTGGAAGCGCGCGAAGTGGCCGAATTTCGTGGGGTTCGCGGGGGGGCCGAGTTAGCTCGAACCGCTGCTCGCTGGCCCTGGCCGTTGCGGGGCCCGTGGCGCCAGGGTGCGGTGCAACGTGACGCGCAGGATGGCGCCGCCCCGCACGACCGTGACCTTGACGGGAGCACCCACGCCACCGCCCAAAGCCCGATGGACCCCACGCTCGTCCAGCTCGCGCACGTCGCGCCCGTCAATCAGCAAGATCTCGTCACCGGGCCGGAGCCCGGCTTGACCGGAAGCCAGCTCCGGCCGCACTTCGCGCAGCACCAGGCGTCGCTCCGACGTCTGCGCGATCAAGGCGCCAATCGTACCGCGTTCGGCTCCACAGCCCAGCGCACCAGCCGTAAGCGCCACGAGCCAAACTCCGCGCAGCAGGCGCCGCTTCACGAGCGGTAGCCCGCGTTGACGTCCACGTAACCGTGACCAAGGTCGCAGGTGAGGTAGCGCGCCTCGCCCGGGCCATCCCCGAGCTGAAGCTCAATCCTGTAGGCGGGCTGCTTGAGCACCTCATTCGCACGTCGCTCCGCCTCGCCGCCAAGCGGGGCGCCCGCTTCGACGATCGCTACTCCGCCAATCGCGATAGCGGCGCGCCGCGGGTCGAAGCTCACGCCGGCGCGGCCCGCCGCCGCCAGCAACCGACCCCAGTTCGCGTCCTCGCCGAACATCGCGGTCTTGACCAGCAGGGAAGTGGCCACGGTTCGGGCCACGAGCTTGGCGTCCTCCCGTGAAGCCAGGCCGCGCACCTGGATCTCGGCCACGTGCTTGGTGCCTTCGCCATCAGCCACCATAGAGCGCGCCAGCTCGTCGCAAACTTGCGTGAAGGCGGCCGTCAAGCTGGCCTCGCTCGGCTCCTTGCCCGAGGCGCCCGAGGCCATGGCGATCACCGTGTCGTTGGTGCTCGTGTCGCCGTCCACGCTACAGGCGTTGAACGTGTCATCGCTGGCAGCCGTGAGCGCGCGCTCGAGCGTGGCCTGCGTGACCTTCGCGTCCGTGAAAACAAACACCAACATGGTGGCGTGCGGGGCCGCGCCCACGTCGGGGTGAATCATCCCCGCGCCCTTACCGAT
>JANNWK010000792.1:0-2572 GCA_031408355.1 Myxococcales bacterium | reverse complement strand
CTGACGCAGGCAGGGCGTGAGAGCGTAACGCTGGGCCAGTGTGGGGGCTCCGCGGGCCCGCTGCCCTCGAGCTTTTCCTGGCGCAACACAGCCCACTCGTTCACGGAGAACTCACATTTCTGAGCGTAAATCGGCTCCTGTTTGTACTTGGGCGTGCAAACCTGTTCCTCGATGAAGGTACCGTCGCCGCGGTCCTTCTTGCGGCTTCGGCAGTCCTCGCCGTCAGGCACCTGCTTGGTGTCGCGCTGGGCGCGCTTCCGACTGAGCTCCGTCGCGCCCGCCGGGAGCTCGTCGCACCAAGCCGAGCGTTCTACGGGTCCCAAACGCTCGATCGCTATCGAGCGCTGCCACTGGGTGTCGGCCACGACGAACGCTTGCTCCCGCTTCCAGACGAGCAGAAGGACCACGAGGCCGGCCAGCGCCAAGAGCACCACCGGCACGACGACACGGAGCACCGAGCGCCGGGGTGTCGGGGCGCCCTCGGCCAAGCCGGGTGCGACGGGCGCGGGGTTGGCCAGCGCGTGGGTCGGCTGCTGTGTCACCTGCTCTGCCTCGCTGAGCGGCGCGCCGCAGTGGTAACAGTTGTGTGCCTTCCGCGCCGAGGCATTCCCACAAAACCGGCACTTGAGATCCGCGCCCACGTACTCGTGAGCGCCCACCGCCACCTTCTCGTGCTCCGCCGGGAAGTAGCGGGCGTTCGGATCCTGCTGGGCGCCGCAGCTCGGGCAGTGCCGATGCGTGAGGCCCAGCAGCTTCTTGGTGCTGCAGTAGCGACAATCCCACAGCATCTCGAAAACCGGCTCGACCATGATCGCCCAGCGTAGCCCCACCCGATGGGCCTCGGGAAGCCGGTCCGGAGCATTTTCAGCTAGGACTTGGGCGAACCGATCAGGTAGGTGAGCTGGGACGGCAGCCCAGGGATCGGGATACGTCCCACGTCCCAGCTGTAGTCATTGGCGGGTAAACTGGCGACAAGCGCTCGCAGCTCTCCTGGCGCGTAAACGCGCAGGCAGGAGACGAGCCCGTCCCACAGCGTGCACACGGGCACGATGGGGAGAGCGTAAGTGAGGAGCAAGCGACTCCAACGGAACGGCCGGATGAACGGTGTCACGGCGAACAGCGCGCTGAGGCCGAAGCAGATTTGGAGCATGCTGAGCAGTGAGCGCTGGGTGAGTTCAACAATGGCGACGCCGCGCCGTTGCCTCAGCGCGTCGAGCAAGCAGGCGCGGGCCTGGGCGGGCTCAAGGTGGTGAAAGCCGTTGCAGATCAGCCTAAAACCGTGAAGATCAGCCGGGACTGCCGTTGCGTCCACCGGCCGCCCCTCAAACTGGACGGAGCCAGGATAGCGCTGGCTGACGCCGGCAAACCGGGCTGGGCTCGGATACAGATCGGTGAGCACCAGCGCCACCGGGCGCAAAAGCTTGGCCGAGACGGCCTCGGCGATCTGGAGCGCCGGGCCGCCGCCGCCGGAGCACAGATCAACGATGCGCTCGTCCCCGGTGCGGCGCATGACCTCGGCCAGGCGCTCCGTAAACGGAGCGTAGGGGCGCTTGGACCAACCCCCCATGTGACTCAAGAAGTCCGTCATGTACTCGCGGATCAGCCCCGGAAACCAGGGCTGATCCTCAAACTCAAAAACGTGGACCCGCGCCATCCGCGTGGAACCTTAGAGCGGCGCCGGCCGAGCTGTGCCACGAATCGTCCTGATGCTCGCCGAAAGCCCGAACGCCGCTCGTCCGCTGGGCGTGTACCTGCACTTTCCTTGGTGCCTGAAGAAGTGCCCTTACTGCGATTTTTTGAGCGTCGCGGCAGCACGCGAGCAGATCCCGCACGCCGCCTACGCCGACGCCGTACTGCGGGAGCTCGAGGCGCGCCTGCCGCTCCTCAACCCCAGCTACCAGCTGCGGAGCGTATTTTTCGGTGGCGGCACGCCCTCGCTTTGGCAAACCGGCGAGCTGGGCCGCGTGCTTTCGCGTGTCCTCTCCGCCTTCGGCGCGCGCGCGGCTGACGTGGAGATCACCGCCGAATGCAACCCCACGAGCCTGGATCTGAACAAGGCGCGGGAGCTCGGTAGCGTGGGCGTCAACCGCTTGAGCTTGGGGGTGCAGGGGCTGGACGCCGAGCGCCTGGAGTTTCTCGGTAGACTGCACGATCCGCGGGGCGGCCTCGACGCCGCACAGGCCGCGCTCGCTTCGGAGGTCGCGCGGGTGTCGCTCGATTTCATCTTTGGTGTCGCTGGGCAAACGCCGGACCAGGCAGCGAGCGAAGCCAGGACCTTGGCGGCGCTTGGCACGACCCACTTGTCCGCGTACGCCTTGACGATCGAGTCCGGCACCGATTTCGGCGCGCGCGCCAAGAAGGGTCGCTTGCCCTTGCTTGACGAGGCGCTGGTGGCCGACTCGTTTCTAGCCGTGGACCAGGCGCTCGGCGAGGCAGGCTTTGAGCACTACGAGATCAGCAACTTCGCCCGCAGCGGGCACGTCTCCCAGCACAACCTCGGCTACTGGCGCGGCTACGACTATTTGGGGCTGGGTACCGGGGCCTGGGGCACCGTCACGCTGCCGAGCGGGCG
>JANNWK010000791.1:0-9588 GCA_031408355.1 Myxococcales bacterium | reverse complement strand
CGAACCGTGCAGGCTGCAGATATCGATGATGATGCCGCTGGCGCCTCCGAAGTTCTTGCGGTTCATCATTTGGGTGCACGCGGGGCACGAGCGGTAGCGCACGGGATCGAGGAGGGGATTGGGCCGCTCCGCGCCCGCTGGCCCAGGCGGCACCGCTCGACCAAGCGCTTCGCGTCGCTCAAGCAGGGCGCGCAGCAGGTCGTGGGAAATCAGTTGGCCGCCGCAGCGCTCGCAAGCGTGGAACGAGCCCGTCTGAGCCTTGAATCGCTTGAGCAAAACCTTGCAGTCCGGACAGCTGAACTCGGCGCTCGTTTCGACAGGAGTGAGGCCCAGTTCGGTGCCGCAACCGCGGCAATGTAAATGGTCCGGGAAGTTGAGCTCGAAGCATTGAGCGCAGCGCAGCGTCGCCAGCGCGGTTGAGCAGTGCCGGCAGGAACGCTCGTCGGCGGTCGCGAAGGCGCCGCACACGGGGCATTGGTAAGCGCGCGCTTCAGCCATGCGTGGAAATTCTACTTCGCGACTGGCGGTGCCGGCTACCGGCCTTCACTTGACCGGGACTGCGGGGATGTCGAACACGTCCCAGGCGGGGGTGTGGTTGTTCTCGTCGGCCGGCTGATTCCACAGATAAAGCGCCGGATAGGTGGAGATCTGACCACCGGCGTCTACCACTACGGGCGTGACATAGAGCTGGGGCCGCGTCGTTTCCATTCGGTTCGACGAAAATGTCAGCCAGTAGTAGGTCTTGCCCTGGATGGTGTGCGCCTCAGGCGCCCATTTGCCCCAGCTGTTGGTGAGCCCCGGACTGTACCTTCCGGAGCAGGCCGGCGGATCATTGGCGAGCAGTCGTTGCGGCACGCCGCCGTTGGCATTGACCACGAATAGCTCCGCTCGCGGATTGCTGTAGGTACTGGTCGCCGACGCAAACGGGAATGGCGCCCCCGGCGAGTCGTCGCGCCCGACGCTGGATTGGGTGAACGCGAGCCAAGCGTCGTCTGGTGAGTATGCCGGGTAATACTCGTTGGCATCAGCGGTCGCGGCTCCCAGCAGCGGCAGTGCTTCGCCACCCACGCGATCGTTGAACGGCACCACGTACACGTCGGTCTTGTCGGCGACCGCGATGGTCTGAGGCAGGCCGACCGAGGTATAGGCGATCGCCGTGCCGGCGCGGTTGAAGACCGGATGCGTTGCGGCGGCGTTGGGGTCGAGCGTGCGTGCCAGGTGCCCCCAGCCGATTCCCTCCGCCTGCGAGGCCGCCTGCAGGTCGGTCCAAGCGATGGATCCGTTGAGGATGCTCACCAGCAGCCGGTCCCCCTCCCGCCAATGTGCGGCGGAAAACGTGGGGAGATGCTGCTGTTCTCGCGCTAGCAGGGCCATCGCATCGGCCGTCACGAAGTCCGGCTCGAGCGCGGTGTTTTGCCCTGAACGCAGCTCAATGTGGGCCGGATCGCCGTTCGTCGGATGTGAACTCACCGCCAGGGCGATGAAGCTTCCGTCGGGCGTCGAGCTGTGGCAGCCGATGCACGGGCCGCGCGTTTGCTCTGGCCTGAGCACGTCAGTGACGCCCTCTTCGCCGATCGAGAAACCCTTGAGCGCCGAGCCGCCGGTCGTCGTCCAATACACGATGGTACCTTGCGCTTCCGAAGGGGCGATGGTCAGGGTCCCGGTGGTCGCGAGCGAAACGCGCGCCGACGAAGGCTCCTGCGTCAAGCCTCGCAAGCTGACCGTGATCGGCTGGCCGACGAGATTCTCGCCGATCGCCTTCCAGATGTCCGGCGGGAAGAACCAGCTGGTCGCCGACGTGTAGACGACAAGATCGTTCTCCTCGAGATCTGAGTGCAGCCTCAGCTCGAACAGGGTCTGGCCTGCTGCCGGGATGAAGCGAAAGCGCGGCCTGAGCCAGTTCTTTGGGAAGAGGGAGCCCAGCTCGGGCTCCACCAGGCAGGGGCCCACGCCGGTACCGCCTGACTCGTCGCCGGCGAACAGCTCAGCCACGTTGTTTGGAACCTCGAGCGGACCTGCGGTATCGACCAACGGTTCGCTCGGAAAATCACGGCACGGATCGCAGCGAAGCACCAAATCGGTGTCGGTGGGCGCTGGCGGCTGGCTCGTCGCGCCTCCAGCACCGAGCACAACAGGCTTGGGCTTGGGCTTGAAGGCGTCGAGGCGAGTTGGGTCACAGCCGCCCAGGCCGAGAGCTGCGACGATGGCTAGCGCTAGGCCAGAACGCAGCATGCTCAAAGTCGCAGTAGCAGGCCGAGGGTCGCGGCCGCTCCTACACCGGAAATGGCGGAGACGCGCAGCGAGCGATCCTCCAGAGAGAGCGGCCTTATCGGGATCAGCAGGGCGGGCTCGGCGAGCAGGCGCAGATTACGACTTACCGAGAACCAGGCGGAAGCGGCGACACCTCCCAGCCAGGCCATGCCGTTCACGGAACGCCCTTCGCTGCGCGGCTCGCGGTCGTTCGGGCTCCCGCTGATGAAGACCCAATCCAGTTCGAGTCGACCCACCGCCATGAGGCCTGCCCGTCGCTCTCGTGGAAAGACGTCCACGCCGACGCCGACGCTGCCTACTAGCGTCTTCGCGCTGATCTGACCTGCCTGCGCGCGCAGCGTCTCGGCCGTGCGAGCTCCAGCGCGCGCCTCCCAAACCAGTCGGAAGGCGCTCCGGACGCGAACGCCGGCGCTCAAGCCGATTTGGGCGTGACCGCCTGCATACTTCTCGGCGGCACTCAGCAGCGCGACCTCGACTCGCGGCGCTGGGGCAAGGTCGGGGGTGGCGCGTGAGTCGCGGGTGGGGTGCCGCTCGACCGGTGCGGGCACGTCGGCGTGGTGCGCTTCGCGGACGAACTCGGCGATGACCAGGGCAAGCTCGCGGGTCCTGGCTTTGCGCGCCGCCACGCCCCACGCCGTAAGATCCAGGATCCGGGAGCCCAGTTCGGGGCGAGCCGGATCGAATAGCCTCACCACGTCGGGGCGCTCGGTGCAGCTGACTCCGACCTCGCGGGGGCCGGACGCCTTGGCGAATGCGCCGACGAGTTCGATTTCCAGTAGACGCAGGACCTCCGCGTGATCAGCGTCGACGCAGGCGTCAATGGCGATCCGGGATGAACCTCCTGACACCTCGGTCAACTCGGCGGGCGGAGTCGCCCCGAGCACCAGGCAGACCGCTAGAGCCGGCAGCATCAACGCTTATTCTGGATGAGATTCTTGAGGAAGGCGAGGTGCCGTCCTTGCGGGTAGCGGGCGCCGTAGCGCAGCCGTGCCGCTTCCGCGCGTGCTTGCTCACCGGCCCGGTACCAGGCTTCCGCTGCCCGCGCCTCCGCATCTTCGGCGAGATTGCCAGCTGGCGCGAGTCGCTGCACCTCCAGGAAGGCGGCGACGGCCTCGCGGGGCCGACCCAGATCGCGGAGGAGCACCGAGCCCAGAGTGAAGGCCGCCGCGGGGCTGCGTGGATCACCTCGGTGATTGCGCAGCAGCCTCCTGAGCGGTTCGACGGCGTCGCCGGCGTGTCCGCTCAGACGCGCCACATCTGCGGCCAAGAGCAGGTCGTTCGGTTCGTCACGCACGTTGCCGAGACCTTCGGCCTGCAGCAACTGGAAGGCGGGGCCGAAGCGGCCCTCGCGCGCCGCCGTCCGCCATGCTTGCCCATCGCTGAATCCGCCCGAACGCGCGACGGGCGCAGCACTGGCGGCGGCGCTGGGCTGCTGCACCGCGGCCGGCTTGGAGGCATCGCTTGCGCTTGCGCCCGCTAGCGGATAGGTCCGGTGGCTGCCCGCCTCAAGCCTTTCAACGCCCTTGGGCCAGGTCACCTGGACCGCGCCTTCGACGACGTTGACCGACACTTCTGTGGTGCCGCGAGCGACATGGAATACGGTGCCCAGGTCTTCCAGCTGAACGCTGCCAACCTGTACGACGAAGACCCGCTCGGGCCGATGCCTGACGCGAAACGTCGCGCGGCCCGCGTTCATCGCGACGACCACTCGGTGAGCCGCGCTCTCCACAACCCGCGCTTCACTTTCGCGACCGATCAGCGTGAGCTCGCTGCCGTCGTCCAAGGAGACGCGCCTATCGCCTGCTTCCGACGCAGCCTCAGCTGGGGGAGCGCCAAGTCCCGCCCCCGCGCTCGTACGAGCTTGTTTGGCAGCGACCGGCGCCTGATCCCGCCCGGTTAGTAGCGCCGCAGCGACGAGCGCGATCACGGCCGCGGCGCCAAGCGCTCCCAAGCCCAGGCCAAGCCTTCGCTGAACGTTTCGGCCTTCGCCACGCCGAAAGTGGAACTCAGCCAAGCCGGTCTCAATCTCGTCCGAACCCCAGCGCCGGAGCGACGACCGCACGCGCTCGACGCTGCCCTCGACATGAGAGTGTGCTTCCCGCCGCCGCTGGAACTCGCGGAGCCCAAGCTCCACGGCGTCCTCATCCCAATGGCGCAGGTTGGCGCGGATGCGTTCAAAGGCCGAGTCGTCGCTCATGAGCTCATGGCTTTCAGCACCTTTTGGTGCGCTGAAGCAATGCGCCGCTTGGTCGTCGATAGACTCCAGCCGCACTGCAGGGCAACGGCCTCCGTGGTTTCGCCCTCCAGGTATCGGAGCACCCAGGCCGTTCGCAGCTCCGGAGTCAATCGCTCAAGCAGGCGAAACAGCCTTCCCACCTCCAGCTTTACCTCCTGAGACGCTTCGGGCGCCGCCAACGCTTCGAAGTCGAGCTCCTCCTCGCCCCCCGCAAACCACAGGCGGCTGAGCCGCCGCTTCTTGAGGCGCCGGAGGCTCTCGCGAACCGCAATCGTCAAGAGCCAGGGCCGAATGGCGCCCTGGTCCGACAAATGGCCAATGGCTCGAAAGGCGCGCAAGAACACCTCTTGCACGAGGTCGTCGGCTTCAGCCGGTGAACCCAACATGGCCAACCCACGGGCAGCGACGGCCCGAGCATGCAGCCGAAAGACGGCGTCAATGTCCGGACTCGGACCGAGCTCAGTCCCCGCCGTCGCGGGTGGCGTGGGGGCGGCGGCCAGTCTCAGGTTGGGCGCTGCCCGTTTTGGAATCGTCGTCAGAGGATCCTCTCTCAAGCAAGACCCCCGTTCGGGGGAGGGTGGTTCAGAAAACCCGCAGGGGTGTTGCGGCGGCCGGGCGAGTCAGTCCTAGCGCCAGGCCTGGTAAATCTCGCTTGTCCCCTGGTCGCGCCTCGAGGTGAAGACAATGTGCCGCTCGTCGTTCGAAACCCAGGGGTCCTGGTCGTCCACCTCGAGGATATTGAGCTCTTTGACCGGGGTTGGAGCTTCGAACGGTAGGTCGTCGGCGGCCCGCTGGGTCCGCCAGATGTCGGCGCGGTCGTCGCGATTGGGAGAGTCGCGAGTGGTGGCGAAGTAGAGCACCCGTCCGTCTCGCGCGAAGACCGGATCGCCTTCCTTCTCGTCGGAATTCAACTGAGCCATGTAGGTGGGGGGGGACCAGGGTACGCCGGGCCCCGTGCGCTGGCTCCAGTAGAGTTGGTTGTAGCCGCGCTCGTTGCAGCGGGTGACCACCATCACGTCTCTAGCCAAATCCGGTCCAGGGTCGATCTCGCACGTGTCGCTGTTCACTTCAGCGATGTTGGTGGGGACCGACCACGCGTCCGCGCGCGTTCGGCGCGTCGATAGGTAAAGGTCTGCGCCACCCGCCCCACCCGGGCGGTCGGAACTGAAGACGAGGTCTAGCCCGTCGCCCGAGATCTCCGGCGAGAAACTTGCGCCGGTTGCGGCGACAAACTCAGTCGCGAGCGTCGGAGCGGTCCAACGGTCGCTGCGGCTCTGGCGTGTGGCAACGAAGATTTGCGCCAGTCCCAGGCGGTCGGATCGGAAATAGATTTCGAGCTCGTCGGCCGTCAGCGTTGGTTCGGCGTCCATGGCGCCCGGATCCGACAGCTCGGAGATGATCTGGGGTGGACTGAATGGGTCAAGCGCTTCCACTGGCAGCTCGGCCGCCCCGCCGCCCGCCCCGGCAGAGCCGCCCGCCCCAGCCGAGCCGGTGACGGTCGTGGGCACGACGTATCCCACGCTGCGCACCTCTTCCGTACATTGGAGCCCGCCGCTGGCTGCGCCGAGCAAGCACAGCGAAAGAGCGCGAAACCTGCGCGGCTTCCGGAGTTCCACGGGCGGAAGCTTACACCCGCTTCTCGGCTCGTGCTGGGCGCTGATCTTCGACAGACCCGGTTTGTCGCCACCCGCCTACCAGGATCTGAGACGATGAACGCGAGCAGCAACCGATGAGTCACCTGCGCGCGGTTCGGCCACTTGCGCTCGCCTCAAAGCCCCGTGAGGGCGACGGCGATGCGCTGAGCGTCCTCACATCCCGTGCCCTGGAGGGTCAGACGGACGCGATGGGCGAGCTGCTGCGAGCGGTGTTGCCGTCGGTACGCGCTGCCTGCAGGGCGCTGCTCGGGCCTTCGCACCCGGATCTGGACGACGCGGTTCAGGGCGCGCTGATAGCCATTCATCGGGCGTTGCCGAGCTACCGCTTTGAGTGTTCGATTCTCCACTATGCCGTCCGCATCACGTTTCGGACGACGCACGGCTACCGACGTCGCCTCCGGCTCTTCGCAGACCGCTTTCGGCTGACGGCTGACGGCGAAGCCGTCGAGGGGGTGCGGGCCCCGCGCCCGGCGGACGCCGCGGTCCTGGCGGAGCGCAGCGAGGCCCTGCGGGGCGTCATGGCGAAGTTGCCCCACGCCCAGGCCGAGGCGCTGCTGTTGCACGTCGCGCTGGAGTATTCGCTCGCCGAGGTCGCCGCGATCTGCGCCGTGCCGGAGAACACCATCAAGACGCGGCTTCGCCTAGGCAAGGACGCGCTTCGGCGTCGCGTGGGGCGAAACCCAATACTCAATAGCCTGTTCGGAGAAGAATCATGATCCGGTCCGATGCGTCGGCGCGTGCCCTGAGCGACCCGAGCGATGTTCATCTCGGTAGCCTGCTTGCGAAGGCGCTTCGCGGAAGCGCTTCCGAAGGCGAGCTGCTGGAGTTTCGAGCGCACGCCAGCGCCTGCTCGGCTTGTGCGGCCCTGCTCGCGCTGGGTCCAACGCTCGCGTCACGAATGGTCGACCTGCGTCCCGATCCGGCGCGCGATCAGCGGACGGTAGCGCTCGCGCTCTCGGCGAGTCGTAGCGCACGGACCGGCCTGCCGCGGAGGGCCGTCTGGGGCCTTTCGGCGGCGTCCGTGATGGTGGGCTCTCTGGCCGCTGCCCAGTATCTAGGTGCTTTCTCGGCTCGCTCGTCGAGCGAGCTTGCGCCGGTGGTGCGGGCAACGGCGCCGCTTAGCGTGCCCGACGTTTCGCAGCCCCAGCGCTCAGCTGCCCCGGGGCCTGTGGCGACCGAAGCCGAGCCCGGGCTGGCTGGGAGCGAAGCACCCGCCACGCCACCGCAGAGTACCAACGAGCCCGCGATTCAGAGCGCGGCGGCGCTCTTCGCTTCGGCCAATGAACTGCGCCGCGCCGGGCGCGACGAGCAGGCCATCCAGAGCTATCGCCAGCTTCAGCGCAACTTCGCGGCATCGCACGAGACCGCTCTTTCCCATGCCACGTTGGGCGCGCTCTTGCTGCAACGCGAGGATGCCAGAGGGGCTTTGGCCCAGTTTGATCGCTACATTGCGCACGGCGGACCGGTGCTCGAGGAGGCTCTGGCAGGTCGAGCGCGAGCCCTGGGGCGACTCGGCGACAAAGCCGCGGAGCTTCGAGCGTGGCAGACGTTGCTCAAGCGATTTCCGAGTTCCGTGCATGCCGCGCGCGCACGCGCGAGGCTGACCGAGTTGCGCTGAGGCTTGACTCGAAAGCCGGTCGAGCCGATAGCTCCGCGGTGGCTCCGGAGCTTCGCCGCCCCGCCCTTTGGCTGACTTTGGCCCTTGCGTGCGCGGTTGGGCCCCACGCCCGCGCGGCGGATCCCGGCCCGGCGGAGCCCTTGGTTTCCGTAGAGATCGCCGGGAGTGAAGCCGCGACCACGCTGCTGAAGGCGGCGCTGGCTGACGCCTTCGGTCGGCTCGGCGTGGCCGCACCGATGCAGGGCGTCGCGCTCGCCAAGCCGCCTGACGTTCGTCGCCTCGAGCCGCGAGACCCCCGGTTGACCGCGCGCCTATGGGTCGATCTCACCCAGCTGGGGAGAGTCATGCTGGTCGTCGTCGACGACCGCCACGAACGCGTGCATGTTCGGGAATTCGCGACCGGCCCGGACGTCGACGAGGTCGTGCTCGAGCAGCTCGCGCTCGCGGCTGCTAGCTCGGTCGAAGCGGTCTTGGCGGGCCAATCGATCGGCATGCCGCGCGAGGAGTATGAAGCGTCTCTGCAACGTCCTCGGCTGGCTCGCCAAACGATCGCCCCTGCTGCGCCCGCTATCGCCCCACGCTGGGCTCGGTCGTTCGGCTCGCTCTCCGGCGCGTATGGCTTGGGGATACTGGGGCCAGGCCAGGTGGTTCACGGACCGTCAGTAGGCCTCAAGTTGGAGCGCCCTCCCTTTGGCGTGGCCCTCAACGTAGTGGCGCGCTTGCCGACCCGGGTTGGCGCCGACGACTTGACCGTGCGGCTCGCTTCCTTTGGCTTCCGGGCACGGGCCTTCGGTTCGTGGCCGCTCACGGCCCGCTTCGCTTTGCCAGGTGGGCTCGGGCTCGGAGCTGATTTCGTGCAAGTAAGCCCGCGAAGCGCCGAGCCGCGAGTGTCGCTCGCCTCCCCCCCATTTTGGGCCGCCGATGGGCTGATTCAGGGGTTCTTCGGCGTCGTCTACCGAACTACCGGCTGGACTCTGACCGGCCTGCTTGGCGCCGACGTGGCCCCCCGGAGCGTGCGCTACGTCTTGGAGACCCCAGCGGGGCACCACGACGTTTTCGAACCCTGGCGGGTTCGGCCATTTCTGGAGCTTGAGCTGGCCGCGCGGCTTTTGCCCTAGCCGGTGGGCATTCGGGCGATTTTTGGACCCGCGTCAGCACCTGGCACCTACGAGCCCAAAGGTTAGGCACAGGCTGTCGTCATCGCGCTCGGCCGACCGACTGTCGGTTTCGTGATTTATCTTGGACCCACCTGGCGGCCACTGCGGTCTCAGTAGGGCGGTGCCAGCTCACCTGGGCCTGCGGCCCCGTTCTCGCGTGTCCTGGGCGTTTCGCGCCGCGGAGCAATCATGGTTCTTCAATCGGCTTGCCCGTCATGGGTCGTCCCGTGTGTGTTGGCTCTCCTCTCGTGCTCGAATTCCGCCGACGCGCCAAAGGGTAGCCTGCCGGGTTCGAGTGGGGGCAGCGCTGCCGTGGGCGGCAATGGCGCAGGTGCCCTATCCGGGGCGGACCTAGGCGGTTCGGGCGGTGGCCCCGCTCTGCCGGCCGATGACGTGCCGGTCGACTTCTTTCGCGATATTCAGCCGATCCTGAATGACTACTGCGTGCGTTGTCACGGCGGGGTCCGAGAGCTGGGCCTGCCACCACTCAATCTGCAAAGCCGCGAGCGAGCGGCTTTCGTGCTCGGGCAGGCGGGCACTCCGGAAAGCTCTCTCCTCTACCTCAAGCTTGTCTCGGAGGACCCGGAGCTGCGTATGCCGCTCGGCGGGCACCCGCGGCCCGCCGGGAGCCAAAACCACAAGCAGCGCAGG
>JANNWK010000790.1:0-1616 GCA_031408355.1 Myxococcales bacterium | reverse complement strand
ACAACAAGAATTCGGCTTGCTCGAGGTTGCCGCCCTCCAAGTAGAGCTGGGCAACGTTGATGCTTTCTTGCACCGCAGCCTCGTTCTCTCCAGCTTCGACCAAGACTTCCCGCAGCTTTTCGCGAATTTCTAGCGAGCGCGGGTCGATCTCCAGCGCGATATGCAGGGCCTCGATCGCCTTTGGATAGAGCCGAAGCTTGCGGAAGGATTCAGCGTCGACGATGGCCTTGCGAGCGTGGCCCCGGGCGTCAAAAGAGCTGGGGTCGTTGCGTTCTTCGGCTGCCTCGAGCTGCTCGTCCACGACGACGACGTCGGGAATGCTGGACATCTGTGCGCGCCGAACCGGCAAGTCTACGGTGGGCTGCGCCGGCACCTCGAAGCGTTGCGAATCCTCGAGGAACTCTACTTCCGAATCGGCGATGGCCGGGTGCGACGGCTCGGCGGGCCGCACGGACTGAGCGGACGGCATCACGCTCTCGAAATCGCGCACCTGATCGTCGCTGGGGGCGACCTGCCGCAGGTGACCGAGCAGCTGGCTATACAGGTCACCTTTATTCTGTTCGCGCGCCAAGCGCGCCATCTCCTTGTAGACCTCGACGGCCTTGGCCTCTTGACCGATGGCCGTGAAGGCTTGAGCGAGCAGGCCCAGCGTTTCGAGATCCTTCGGATCCGCCTGAAAGCAGATCTGCAGTTTGGCCAGGGCAGCCATGCCGTCGTCGCGCGTCCCTCGCGACAGGTAGAGCTCGGCCGCAGCTCGCGCAAAGCGCGCGTCGCCTCGAAAATGCAGGATACGCTCGATGACCTTGAGCGCGTCGTCGGGGCGCTCGAGATTGAGGAGTAGTTCAGCCGCGGTCCAAAAGGACTCAACCGCGTCATCAAGTGCCTGAACGCGGCAGCAGGCCTCTGCCAGCCTCAGGTGCGGCAGAGGATTGCTGGGGTCGAGTTCGACCATCTTCCGAAACACCTCAATCGCGTCTCGGTCCCGGGCCGCGCGCTGCAATCGCGTAGCCACTTCGTCCCAGGCCGCGAGTGCGTCGCTGGTGAGCCCGAGCTGGGCGTAGATCTCGGCCAGCTTGGGTACGATGTGGCCGTAGCGGTCCGCGAGATCGGGGGAGTGCTTCTTGATGAGTTCGCGGATTTGCTTGTAGACCGCGATGGCCTTGAGCGCGAACCCCTGCGCCGCGTAGAACTGTCCGACTCGGTCGTAGGTCGCTATCGCCTCCGGGTAGGCCGACAGCCGCGCCTGAAGATCCCCGATCTTCAAGAGCGTGCGCGCGTCGTTCGGATCCTCTTGAACGATCCTCTGGTATTCCACGATCGCCCGGTCGTACTTCTTCTTCTCGATGTACTTCTGGGCGGCCTGGAGGGTCTTCTCGCGGTCGATGGACAAGGCTGAGGTCCGGTGGCTGATTTCGGCGGCCGAGCCGACACCATCCGAAGCCCCAAATCCTACGAACTTTCGCGGGTTTGGTCAAGGCGTGAGCGCGCGGCCTTACGCGGGTGGAGCGGGTGGAGCGGTGCTACATTTCCTGGAGAGTGCTCACCCTGGCGGACGTGGAAAGCGCGCAAGCGCGTATCGAGGGGCGGGTGCGCCGGACGCCGCTGAGTGAAAGCCC
>JANNWK010000789.1:0-7358 GCA_031408355.1 Myxococcales bacterium | reverse complement strand
AATGACGTGGACTTGAGAAATCCTTATCGGTAGGTCGAGGCCCATGGCCGGCCCGCGGCGTTGACATGGCCTCGGCCGACTGCTAGTTGTCCGCGCCCCGCCCGGTCCCGTCGCAAAGTATCAGTGTACTTTCGCGGGGTTAGGCCCAGCACCTGCGAACCCCCTTGGCGGTCAAAAGAGTCTGCATCTTCACCGGGAATGCGAACCCGGAGCTCGCTTCCGAGATCGCGACGGTTCTCGACACGCCGCTAGGGGATGCGCGCGTCACACGCTTCAGTGACGCCGAAACGTTCTGCGAGATCCGCGAGAACGTGCGCGGTCTCGACACGTACATTCTGCAGCCGACGTCGACACCTGTGAACGACACGTTGATGGAGTTGCTGATCATGTGCGACGCCCTGCGTCGCGCGTCCGCCGCGTCCATCACCGCGGTGATTCCGTACTACGGCTACGCTAGGCAGGATCGCAAGGTCGCTCCGCGGACGCCGATTACGTCGAAGTTGGTGGCAGACCTACTGGTGGCCGCGGGCGTATCCCGCGTCGTGTGTGTCGACTTGCACGCCGGTCAGATTCAGGGTTTTTTCAACATCCCTTTTGACCACCTGTATGCGTTGCCGGTGTTTCTTTCCGACTACCTGCAGCACAAGTTCGACAAAGATACGGTCGTCGTTTCCCCGGACGCTGGCGGCGTCGAGCGCGCCCGCGCCTACTCCAAGCGACTTGGCGCCTCCCTGGCGATTATCGACAAGCGACGCGAGCGAGCCAACGTTAGCGAGGTGATGCACCTCATCGGCGACGTGAGGGACAGGGACTGCATCATCGTCGACGACCTGATCGACACCGCTGGCACCTTGTGCAACGCGGCCCGCGCCGTTAAGGCTGGTGGTGCCCGCCGGGTTTTTGCCTGCGCCACCCACGGTGTCCTGAGTGGACCGGCTGTCCAGCGTATCGAAGAATCCCCCTTGGAAGAGGTGGTGGTGACGAACTCGATCGCCCCTTCCGCCGAGACCCGTGCCAGTGCGAAAATTCGGCACATTTCGATAGCACGCCTGCTGGGCGAAGCGATTCGACGCATTCACAACAGCGATTCGGTGAGCTCGCTCTTCGTCTGAGCCGGCTCGAATTTCGGAGACATGAACATGGAATCAATCAAAGTCAGTGCAAGTCGTCGGAGCGAAAACGGCAAGGGCGCGGCGAGTCGCCTGCGCGTTAGCGGAAAGATCCCCGCCGTCGCCTACGGCAAGCAGCTGCCGGCCCAGGCGATCTCGGTCGCGCCGGAAGCGCTCAAGGCGGTTTTCGCCAGTGCCTACGGCCGCAACAACGTGATCGAACTCAATGTCGAGGGCAAAGAACACTTGACCGTGCTCTTGCGCGACTACCAGTACCACCCCGTCTCGCGCCAGCTGCTCCACGCTGATTTCCTGCAAATCCACCTTGACCAACCGGTCGACGTGGAGGTGCCGCTTGAGCTTACGGGCAAGCCCGCGGGCGTCACTCAGGGCGGCATTCTTCGCCAGGTGTTCCGCCGCTTGCCGATCCGCGCGCTACCCAACAACATCCCCGTCAAGGTGGTGCACGACGTGACCGCGCTCGAGCTGGACGGCCACGTAGCCACCAGCGATCTTACCCTGCCAGAGGGCGTCGAGGTGCGTCTGCCCCCCGAGCAAACGGTCGCGGCGATCGTGACCGAGGTCGTGCGCGCCGAGGAAGAGACGGCGACTCCGGGCGCTGGCGCGGCTGCGGGTGCCGCCGCAGCACCGGCCAAGGCCGACGCCCCCGCCGAGAAGAAGTGATCCTGGTTGCGGGGCTCGGGAATCCCGGGCCTCGCTACCAAGCAACCCGCCACAACATCGGTTTCCGTGTCGTGGACGAGTTGGCGCGTCTCGCCGGCATGCCGGCGTTTCGCGAGCGATTTCATGGGGAGCTGGCCAGCGCCGCCATCGGGCAGGCCGAGTTCCTACTGCTTCGACCGCAGACGTTCATGAACGAGTCGGGGCGCAGCGTTCAGGCTGTTTGCGCGTTCTACAAACTTCGCCCGGCTGACCTCGTGGTGGTGCACGACGAGCTGGACGTCCCGTTTGGCGAGGTGCGGCTCAAGCTGGGCGGTGGCGACGCTGGGAATCGCGGCATCCGTTCGATCTCAGCGGCCCTCGGGCCTGAGTACCTAAGGGTTCGGGTCGGAATCGGCCGGCCCCCAACTGACTTTCGAGGTGACCCGGCGGATTTCGTGCTAAGTGCGTTCGCCCCCGAGGAGCAAGCAGCTCTCCCTGAGATGCTCGTTCGCGCCACGGAGGCGGTCACGCTGGTTTCGAGCCTCGGGCTCGAGAAGGCGATGAACCGAATCAATCAGCGGCCTAGCCGCTAACTCCTTGCTCCCCCGCATGTCGCTGGGGGGCCCTCGGTCCAGAAGGAGACCAAAGTAATGGCACAGACACAAGCGGCGGGCATTCATGCCCGCGAATACGAAACCATCTACATCCTGCGCCCCGACGTGGCTCGTGAAAGCCAGGAAAAGATCGCCCAGCGCATGGGTGAGGCCGTGGCCCGCGAGGGCGGCAAGCTCACCACCATCGAAAACTGGGGTCGGCGGCAGCTCGCTTATCCGGTCAAGAAGGCCAAGCGTGGCGTGTACGTGTACGTGAAGTACGTGGGTGGCGGCGCCGCCGTCAGCGAAGTCGAGCGCAACCTGCGCATGCTCGACGACGTGCTGAAGTACCAGACCGTGCAGACCTGTGAGGACGTGGATGCGGGCACGGTCGTGGTCGATGCTGAGAACCTCAAGTTCGAGGCCGTCGATCTGCCGAGCGAGGACGAGAAGGACGAGACCATCGAGCGTCGGCTCGGCTTTGAGGGCGGGCACGATCGTCACTCGCGTGACGACGGTCCGGCTGACGACGACGAGTTCGAGAACCCCTTGGCTGACAATAACGGGGAGGACGCGTGATGAGAGAGCAAACTCGCGACCGTGGCGACCGTGAGCCGCGCGGTGACAACGAAGGACTCAACGGCGGGCGCCGCGTGCGCCGCCGGGGCTGCACCTACTGCTCCGACGACGCCGTGCCTGTGGACTACAAGGACCCACAGGGACTGCGCTACTTCGTAACTGAGCGTGGCAAGATCGTGCCGCGCCGAATTTCAGGTCTCTGCGCGAAGCATCAGCGCAGTGTCCAGCTGGCGGTCAAGCGCGCTCGGAATATCGCGCTCTTGCCCTTCACCTCCAACGATTGAGGTTATTCGGCATCATGGCGAATCAAATTAAGATTTTGCTCACGGGCGACGTTCCCAACCTGGGCGCTGGCGGGGAGATCGTTCGCGTCCGTCCGGGTTTCGCACGCAACTTCCTCTTGCCTCGTGGGCTGGCGGTTTCGGCGACGGCCGGCAATCTGGCGCGCGTCGACGATATGAAACGGCAGGCACTCGGTCGCGCCAAACAAGAAGTCGAGGACGCGAATGCGGCGGCCGCCAAGATCGCAGCGGCTAGCGTTACCATCGAGCGAGCTGTTGGCGACGAAGGCAAGATGTACGGGTCGATCACGACCAAGGACATCGAGGATGCTTTCGATAAGGCAGGGGTCAAGATCGACCGGAAGAAGATCGTCCTTGCTGAGCCGCTCAAGCAGCTCGGCACGTTCGACGTTCCGATCAAGCTTCACGCTGGTGTCACCGCGACGTTGAAGGTCAACGTCGCCAAGAAGAAGTAGCGGCGTTGACAAGCGAGGTGGCCTGTGACAGGGTCGCCACGAGCGAAAGCCCCGGGCGCCGAAAGGTCTCCGGGGTTTCGTGCATTTGGCGACCTGTGGGCAACTTATGGACGACCCGGTGGAGAACCTGAAGGCGAACCCGGCGCACTCCCCTGTGCGCAGGATTTCTCGGCGACATGGCGGGTCGATGCGCGTTCTGCGCCAAGCCGCCTGCCCGCCAGCAAGTGGTTGCGTGCGCCGTGGCTAACCTGGCCGAGCAAGCTCGCCCATCGACGGAGCCGACTGGGGGGCGTGTCCCCCCGAACGATCTCGACGCCGAAGCGGCGGTGCTCAGCGCCACGTTGCTAGATGCCGACGCGTTCGATCGCGTCCAGGAGATCCTGCAACCGCAGCACTTCTACGCCGATGCCAATCGACGTATTTTTGAGGCGGTGCTTGAGCTGAACAGCACCGGTCGCCCCGTCGACATCGTGTCGGTGGCGGGGTTTCTTCGGGACAAGGGGCGACTCCAGCAGATTGGCGGCTCGCCGTACCTGGCCCAGCTGGCGGACGCCACCCCGGCGGTCGCACACGTGGCCGCTCACGCCCAGGTCATTCGCGAGAAGTGGCGGGTTCGTCAGCTGATCGCAACCTGCCAGCGCTTTGCGGTCGAGGGCTATGGCGACTACGGCGAGGTGCAGTCCTTCATTGATCATGCGGAGCAAGCGGTTTTCGATATCGCGCGCATTCCGGAGTCGTCGACGATCGTCCCGCTGAGGGACGCGGTGAAGGGCGCCTTCAAGATCCTGGCGGACGCGGCTCAGCGCGGCGGTGGCATCACCGGCATTGAGAGCGGCTTTACCATGTTCGACAAGCAGTGCTCTGGCCTGCATTCCGGCGACCTGTACATCGTGGCGGCGCGGCCCGGCATGGGTAAGACCTCGTTCGTCTTGAACATGGCCGTCAACGTGGCTCGAGCCAAGCAGGTCGAAGTGTCGGGGGAGAACGATCCCTACCTTGAGGCGCCCGTGGAAGAGCCTGGCTACGGCGTGCTCTTTTGCTCCCTGGAAATGCCCAGAGAGCAGCTAGCGGCCCGCCTGCTCTCATCTGAGGCCCGCGTGGACATGCAAAAGATCCGCAGCGGGCGCATGCAGCGCGAGGACTGGAACAAGCTCACCGACGCCGCCTCGCGTCTGGGCCGGCTGCCGCTTTGGTTGGATGATACGCCGGCACTGACGTTGCTCGACCTGCGCGCGAAGATTCGTCGCCTCCAAGCGGAGATTTCGCGTGGTGACAACGGTCTCCCAGCCAAGAAGCTAGGTCTGATCGTGGTCGACTACCTGCAGCTGATGCAGGGACGCCGTGACGCTGGCAGCCGTGAGCAGGAGATCAGCGAGTTGTCTCGCGGCTTGAAGGCGCTGGCCAAGGAGATGAGCGTGCCGGTCATGGCCCTGAGCCAGCTGAACCGCGCCGTTGAGACGCGCGCTGGCAAGGACAAACGCCCGCAACTCAGCGATTTGCGCGAGTCGGGCGCCATCGAACAGGACGCTGACACCATCGTCTTTATTTATCGTGACGAGTACTATTTCCGCGACAGCCCGGACAAAGGCATCGCGGAGCTAATCGTCGCTAAACAGCGTAACGGCCCCACCGGTAAGGTGATGGTCAAGTTCACTGCGGAGTACACGCGCTTCGACAACCTGGCCGCCGACGAATACAATTTCGACAACCTGGACGAGTTTAATCCCGGTGCAGAAGGCTAGGCTCTAGCCCCGAAGGCGCGGCGTGGCGCCCTAGAGGAAGAGTCGTTCCGACAACTCTTGCATCAGCTCGGTCAAACCGAGATGGGTGGCGGCGCTGACCAGGCGCAGATCGACCCCAAGCTTGGCGAACTCGACGGTGAGCTCGGGGTAGGCCTCAAGCACGTCGGGCAGATCGGCCTTGGTGAGGGCCACGACCTCCGGCCGCCCAGCGAGGTCCGGATTGAACGTCAAGAGTTCGCGACGGATCACGTGGTAGTCGTCGATCGGGTTCCGCTCCGGTTCATCGGCGAGCGTGATCAAATGGAGCAGCACGCGCGTGCGCTCCAGATGGCGAAGGAAACGAATGCCCAGCCCCGCGCCCTCGCTGGCGCCTGGGATAAGGCCGGGAATGTCCGCGACGACGAAGCTGCGACCCAGCCCTGCACGCGAATCACCGATGGTGACCACGCCGAGATGTGGGACCAACGTCGTAAACGGGTAGTCGGCTACCTTTGGCCGCGCGCGGCTAACGGCGCTGATGAGGGTGCTCTTGCCCACGTTCGGAAACCCGAGCAGGCCGACGTCCGCCATGACCCGCAGCTCCATCCGGAGCTCGCGCGTTTCGCCGGGCTCGCCGCGTTCGAACTTCCGCGGCGCGCGATCTGTTGGGGTGGCAAAGTGCCGGTTGCCGCGGCCACCGCGGCCGCCTGCCGCGATGACGAAGCGCTCGCCTGGACGCACGAGCTCGACCAGCTTTTCTCGGGTCGTGACGTCGAAGACCACCGTGCCCACGGGGAGGCGCAGCTCGCTGTCGGCGCCGCCTCGCCCATAGCAATCCTTGCCCTGGCCGGGACCGCCGTGGGCAGCGCGCACGGCGGTCAGGTGCGTGAGCTCGTAGAGCGTGTTGACCCCTGAATCAGCGACCAGCACGACGTCGCCGCCTCGCCCGCCGTCGCCGCCGGCCGGTCCGCCAAAGGGTACGAACTTCTCGCGACGGAACGCGGCGCAGCCGTTGCCGCCGTTGCCGGCGTAAACGCTCAGGGTGCACTCATCAATAAACTTCACGGGGGCGCGTGTTCTAGAAGCGATCGGCCTGACCCGCAACCGGGCACCCCGACCCGGGCCTGAGCCGCTTCAGCCCGGCTTCATTTTGGGGGGCTTGAGCGGGAGCTTGGCGGCGCGACTGGCAGCGCTCGTCTGGGGGGCCTGGTCGATGGCGTCGATGGCGCGCGACAGCGCTTCCAGGCCGAGCGCTCGAGCCGCGCCGCGCTGAAACAAGCTCGGAATGCGGACCAGCTTGAGCGCTAGCCCCTTGCCGATGGCCAACTCTCGCTCCGCGAAGACTTCGATCGACGAGTACCCCTTGGCCTCGTGAAGCTTGTTCGCCGCGATACCAGCTAGGATTTCGGCCAGTTCGAAGTAATTGTCGCCCAAGTTCTTCTGCAAGGTTCGCAGCTTCTGAAGTAAGCCGTGCAGTTCACCGATGGAGGCTTTGATGTGGTCTGCCGCCTCGGGTGTACGCAGGGTGGCCCGGGCGCTTCCGGGCTTTGGCGGCTCTCGGTTGCGCCGCGCGGCCTCGGCAGCCTGACGCTCCGCGTGGCGGAGTGCCCACGGTGCGGCGCCACGCAGCCCGAACTTTCGTGGCTCGGCGGGCTCAGCCTGCGCGGTCGGCTTCCGGCTGGCCGGCGCCACCGATTTCCGCGCGGGCGGCGCCACCGTTTTTGGTGTTGGGGCGGGGGCGGGCTTGCGGGTACCGGCTGCGGTCGCGCTGCGTCGGATCGCCGCCGGGGGGGCGACCGATTTGCGGATCTGGCTCGATTTTGCCGACGATTGGGGTTTGTTCTTGGGCATGGCCGCAGCAGGGTGGTCCGCCAAACTTGGGCGAACCGGCTCCTAGCGACCGAAGCGTATTATACCTGCGGGAGTTTTCCGAATT
>JANNWK010000788.1:0-2740 GCA_031408355.1 Myxococcales bacterium | reverse complement strand
CTTGGCGCCAAGGGCAACGAGGGTGTGACCGGCCAGGTGAAGACCACGCCCCACACGATAGGCTACATGGAGCGAGCGTACGCGACGCAGAACAAGCTGCCGATGGCCGACTTGAAGAACAAGGCGGGCAAGTTCATCACGCCATCTACGGCTGCGATGTCGGCCGCAGCGGAAGGCGTCGAGATGCCCGACACTCTTTATGTGTCGCTCGTGGACTCGGCGGCCGAAGCCGCCTACCCGATTTCTGGCTACACCTATTTACTCGTCTACGCCGACGCCAAGGACGCCGCCAAGGGGGAGGCCATCGCGAAATTCCTGTGGTGGGCGCTCCATGACGGACAGAAGTTCGCTCAGACACTCGACTACGCGCCCTTGCCTGCCAAGGTCGTGACTCAAGTGGAGGCGCGCCTCAAAGAGCTGTCTTCTGCTGGGAAGAAGCTGTTGTAAGGACATGGGGGCACGCGCCGAAGTTTCGCTGATTCGGCCGCGATCGCGGCTGCGCTTGGCGTTTGGTCGTGAGGCCAACTTCGGCGATCTGGCCTTCCGGCGGCTGACGGCGCTGTTCGCCGCGTCGGTGGTCGTGCTGCTGGTTTGGATGGCGGTTGAGATGGGGCGGACGGCCAAGCTGAGCCTCGCCCATTTCGGCCTGGGCTTCATCACCTCCAGCAACTGGGATCCGGTGCGTGACCAGTACGGGGCGCTGCCGTTCATCTACGGAACGGTGGTTTCCTCGCTGCTGGCGCTGTGCATCTCGGTGCCGATTTCGCTCGGGATAGCGATCTATTTGTCCGAGCTGGCGCACCCGAAGCTCCGCACGCCCATGGGATTTTTGGTCGAGTTGCTCGCGGCGGTGCCCAGCGTGGTTTACGGGCTCTGGGGTATCTTCGTGCTGGCGCCTTGGCTGCGCGAGACAGTCGAGCCGTTGCTCGCGCGGACGCTGGGTTTCTTGCCGTTCTTCCAGGGGCCGCACCAGGGCTTCGGTATGCTCGCCGGCGGCATTATCTTGGCGATCATGATCACGCCGACTATCTCGTCGGTGTGCCGGGAAGTTCTGCGGGCCGTCCCGGCGGCGCTCCGCGAAGGGGCGATCGGGCTCGGCGCCACACGTTGGGAGGTGGTGCGCGTGGCCGTCTTGCCGTACGCGAAATCCGGCCTGGTGGGCGCCGTGATTCTCGGGCTCGGCCGCGCTCTCGGCGAAACGATGGCGATCACCATGGTGATCGGCAATCGTTCGGAGATCGCCATCTCGCTGTTTGCGCCCTCCTACACGATGGCAAGCGTGATTGCCAACGAGTTCACGGAGGCTACGGGCGAGCTGTACCTGGCGGCCCTCGCGGAAATCGGCCTGCTGCTCTTCTGTGTCACGGTGGTGCTCAATATCATCGCTCGCTTGTTGGTATGGCGCGTCGGCAGGCTGCCTGAGGGCGGGCGACTCTGATGCTGGACGCCTTCTCGCGCCGCAAGCTTACGGATCGCATCGTGCGTGGCGCTTGCGTGGTCGGTACGCTGCTGGCGCTTGTCCCGCTCGCCAGCGTCCTCTACTACGTGGTGGTACAGGGCCTGGGCGGCATCAACCTGGAGTTCTTCACGGAGCTGCCGAAGCCAGTCGGTGAATCCGGCGGCGGCATGGGGAACGCGCTGGTCGGGACCTTGAAGCTGGTGGCGCTGGCCGGCGCGTTCGGCATTCCACCCGGCGTGTTGGCGGGCATCTATCTGGCCGAATTCGGCGATAGCAAGTTCGCCAAGCTGGTGCGTTTCTCCGCCGATGTCATGGCCGGCGTGCCGTCGATCACGGTCGGCATCTTCGTGTACTCCCTGGTGGTGGTGACGACCAAGCAGTTCTCAGCGCTGGCCGGCGGCATCGCACTGGCGATTCTGATGTTGCCGACAGTCACCCGCACTACCGAGGAGCTGCTCAGGTTGGTGCCGGAATCACTAAGAGAGGCAGCGCTTGGCCTGGGCGTGCCGAAGTGGCGCGCCACGCTGCGCGTCATGCTGCGCACCGCGGCTCCCGGCATCGCAGTGGGTGTGATGCTTTCCGTCGCTCGCGTTGCCGGGGAGACGGCGCCGCTCCTCTTCACCGCGTTCAACAATCGCTTCTGGTCCACCGGCCTCAACGAACCGACGGCTTCACTGCCCGTCAATATCTATACCAATGCTGTATCGCCCTACGAGGATTGGCACCGCCAGGCCTGGGCGGCGGCGCTGGTCCTGCTGATGACGGTGCTGATACTCAATATTTCGGCGCGCTTCTTGGTGCGCAGCCGCGTGAGGGCCCGATGAATTTGGAGCTTACGAGTGACCTGTCTTCAACGCCTGTAAAGAAGCTGGAGGCGGCGCTCGAGCCGATCCACTCGGCGGCCCAGCCGGCTAAGCTCGGCGCCGTGGAAACCGTCACCGCCCCCCCGCAGGAGCTGCCCAGCAAGCCGCGTTGGGACGAGATCAGCGTGAGCCAAATCACGCCGAAGATGCGAACCGAGGACTTGCGCGCCAGCTTCGGCGCTTCCGAGGTCCTGAAGGGCATATCGCTACCCATCGCGGAGAAGCTGGTGACCGCCATCATCGGTCCGTCGGGATGCGGCAAGTCGACCTTCATTCGCTGCCTGAACCGCATGCACGAGGTCGTTCCGGGAGCTACCGCCAAGGGTAAGGTCTTGCTCGACAAGCAGGATATCTATGACCGGGACGTTGATCCTGTCAGGGTCCGCGGGCGCGTCGGCATGGTGTTCCAGAAGCCGAA
>JANNWK010000787.1:0-1634 GCA_031408355.1 Myxococcales bacterium | reverse complement strand
CGGTCGGTCGCACGACTCACGTCATCGAGGAGCCCTACTTCGTGCTGGCCACGCAGAACCCGCTCGAAATGGAAGGAACCTATCCGCTGCCAGAGGCCCAGCTGGATCGCTTCTTCTTCAAGCTCATGGTGCCGTTCCCTTCCAGGGAGGAACTGCACACGATCATCGATCGCACGACCACCGACCATAGCCCCAAGGTGAACGCGGTGCTCACTCGCGATCAGGTGCTGAACATGCAGAAGCTGGTGCGCCGGGTGCCCGTTGCCAGGCACGTGCAGGACTATGCGATTCGGGTGGTACTGGCCACGCACCCAGAAAACGCCGAGGCGACGGAGCTGGTGAAGCGCTTCGTGCGCACCGGAGCCTCCCCGCGTGGCGTGCAGGCTATCCTGCTCGGCGCCAAGATCCGCGCGCTGTTCGGCGGTCGCTTCTCGGCCTCGCTCGACGATGTTCGGGCAACGGTCGTGCCGGCGCTCCGCCACCGCATCTTGCGCAGCTTCGAGGGCGAGGCCGAAGGCGTGGCGGAGGACAAGATCTTGGAAGAAATCCTCAAGAAGCTGCCCGATTCGAAGGGCTGAGCCGGCTCGTGGGGCTGCTTTCGCTGTTTCGGTCGAAGACTTCGCAGCGGCGCGTCCATACGCGGCAGGCGCAGCTGTTCGACGACGACTTCCAAAAGAAGCTCGAGTCGCTGGCTATCGTGAGTCGCCGCGTGTTCGCGGGCAGAATGCGGGCCGAGCGGCGCAGCAAGAAGAAGGGCAGCGGCGTGGAGTTCGCGGATCATCGCAACTACGCCGCGGGTGACGACTTCCGTTCGGTCGACTGGAACGTCTACCAGCGCTTCGGCCGCCTGCTCGTGCGTCTGTACGAAGAGGAGGAAGATCTCAGCATCTACTTCATTGTCGACAGCTCAAGCTCGATGGGCTTCGGCGACGGGCGCAAGTTCGATCAGGCACGGCGACTTGCGGCGGCGCTCGCCTACGTAGGGCTGGCCAATCTTGACCGCGTCACCATCGTCGGCGCGACCGACCAGGTTGCCTCGCGCATGGCTCCAACCCGCGGCAAGGGGCAGATCTTCAAGGTGCTTGAGTTCCTGAGTGAGCTTCGCGCTGGGGGCACGACGGATCTCGGCGAAGCTATGAAGACCTTCGTGGCCCAGCACAAGCGCCGCGGTTTGGCGGTCCTGATCAGCGACCTGTATGACCCCGCCGGTTTCGAGCGCGGCATCAACACGCTGCGCTTCAACAAGTTCGAACCGTTCGTGCTCCACGTTGTGGACCACAACGAAGCGCGGCCGGAGCTGAAGGGCGACGTGCGGCTGTACGATTGTGAAACGGGTGAAGAGCGTGAGGTCACGGTCACCGATTCGCTGCTCGAGGACATGGCGCGAGCCTTCGCCGACTACCAGCGCAGCATCGAGCGTTTCTGCACTTCCCGGCAGGTGCCCTATTTCGCCGCGGACGTCGCGTTCCCGTTCGACGAGCTAGTGCTACGCGTCTTCCGGCGCGGGGGGTTCCTCCGCTGATGGGTCTTGCCGGCTTGCCTTTGGCCTCGCTGCTCGGCATCTTTGGCGTGGCCGCCGCCCTGACGGTGGCGCTCTACATTCTGAAGCTTCGCCGCCGCGCCATGCCGGTGCC
>JANNWK010000786.1:0-2942 GCA_031408355.1 Myxococcales bacterium | reverse complement strand
CGGAAGCGCGATGATGGTGACGCCGCCCGCTTCGATGCCCACTCCACCACACGTTCTCCGCTCGGTACTGCTCCCGAGCTTCTTCGACGGTCGCTTCTCTGGTAGTGAAGGAGGCGGCCCACTGGGACGCCGACGCGGTGCTGGCGGCCGAGAGCAGCGTCGCCAGCGCGAAAATGAAAACGCCCAGCCGCCGCAGAGTGGCCAGGCGCAGCAGGGTTTGGAGCGAGGTCAACACCTCCCGGAGTCTAACTACCTTCTCGCAGGGCTACTAAAGGGAAAAGGCTACAGCTTCGGGCTACGTTCGCGTGACGCTCCCCAGACCGTCACGACACGCACGAGGTTCTCGCGCTCCAAAACGACGTAGTAGACGTGGCAGCGGGTCTTCTCGAGAAGTATTCGGCGCACCGGCTCACCGTCGATGTACGCGTAGATTTGGTGCTTGGGTCCATCCCGCAGCGCCTTCCGCGCTCCGCGGAGCTCCTCCGTGAAGAGGCCCTTGCTGTCGCGGTGCTTTCGCCACCAAGCGTTCTCCTCACGAGCCTGGAGCTTGGCCTCGTCGGAGAGTTCGACTTTCAAGGCTGTGCTTCTAGCTCGCCAAGGAATTCGTCGAAGTCGGTGACACGTCCGGCTCGGCCGTCTTCGATTCCCCGTCGGATGGACGCATGCAGCCGCTGACGCTCGGCGTGGTCGAGGCCGTCGTCTCGTAGCAGCACGACATCATCGAGCTGCTCGGCGGGCACCACGTACAGCTCGGTGCCGTTCGGCAAATCCGTCGGCTCGTCGATCTGGATTCGACCGTTCTCGACTCGGATTTTCGGCGCGTGCATGGCTCGTAGAGTACCACGTTTTGTACGGTTTGCGGCGCGGCTCGCGTGGGCCCCTCGCTCCCACGCGGGCCTTAGATCGATCGCGTTTCCAGATAGACGGTTATGGCGGATCTGCCGATCGAACGCTGGCGGCTTGGGTGCCGGAATCAGCCTCGATTTCTTGCTCCGTGTCGGCGTCGATGGCGCGCAGCTCGAGGCCCGGCGCGGGCCCCTCGAGGGCCACGTTCACGTCCAAGCAGCGGTCGAGTGGGACCAGCTGCGGAAGGATCGTGAGCTTGTCCGACGCAGAGGAGCGCCCAGCCGGCCGATGCGCTCAGCCCGCCACGCGACGAAACGGCGCCTCCACGAAGCTCGTTGAATCCGCGCTCCAGATGAACAGCTTGTGCGCGGTGACTTCGCCCTTGTCCACTGCCGTGACGAGGTAGGCCAAGTCGAACGAGGGAGCGCCGGTTCCGCCCATGGTCATGCTGGCGGCGTCTTCAGCGCTAAAATACGCGCCGCAGTCGAGGTGCGAATGGAAGAAGACCTTGACCGGGCGCTCTTTTGCCGTGCCCTCGCTGATGGACTTTTCGAACTTCAGGGCGTTGATCTTGAAGTAGTCGTGGCCCGTTCGCGGGTGCCCCTCAGGATCCACCTGGTGGTACTTGTTGGCCAGGTTTTGCAGCTCGACGGCCCGGTCGACATGCAGCGGGTCGCTGCTCGGACCCTCCAGGTAACCGCAGGCTTCCTCGTCACGCGCGTAGGCGGCGCGGCCCGCCGCTTCGACGGTGGCAAGTACGCTCTCGGGAATGGAAAGGTTGCCGGCTGTCCAGGGGGTCGTCATGGGGCTCACCAGAGGTAGCGTTTTTCCCATTTGATGGGAGCGAAATAGCGATCGCTGCGATCGCAGGCGATGGTCACCACGCAGCCGCCGCCCTGCTCTTTATGCAGGCGCTCGGCGAGCTTCACGGCGGCGAAGATGTTGGCGCCCGTGGAATGGCCAATCGGTAGCCCTTCCTCGACCGTGACGCGGTCTGCCATGTCCCAGCCGTCCTCGGTGGCGACCGGCATGATCTCGTCGGGCAGGCTGGGGTCGTAGATGGCGGGGACAATGCTGGACGCCATGTGCTTCAAGCCCTCCAGCCCGTGGAGCGCCTCAGCGGGTTCCGCCGCCACGCAGTGGATGGGTCGGCTGTGCTCGTGCAGGCGCCGCGTGGTGCCCATCATGGTGCCGCTGGTGCCCAGCGCGGTCACGAAGTGGGTGATGCGATCACCCACGGCGCTCAGGATCTCAGGGCCGGTGCCGTGGTAGTGAGCGAGCGGGTTGGAAGGGTTCGAGTACTGGTCCGGATAGAAGTATTTTTCGGGATTCTCGGCGACGATCTTACGCACGAGCCGAATGGCGCCGTCCGACCCTTCCATGGGGTCGCTGAAAATAAGCTCGGTGCCAAAGGCTTGCGTGATGTCCTTGCGCGCCTTGGTCACGTTCCTGGGCATGACCAACTGAACGCGAAACCCGCGGGCTGCGCCGACGAGCGAGTAGGCCACGCCGGTGTTGCCGCTCGTGGAATCGATCAGGATCTTGTCGGGGGTCAGGCGGCCGTCTGCAATCGCGTCCTCGGTCATGCGCAGCGCGGGCCGGTCCTTGACGGAGCCGCCCGGGTTCATGTACTCGAGCTTCACGTACACTTCGACGCTGGGGGCGGAGCTGGCTACCCGCGAAAGCCGAAGGAGGGGCGTGTTGCCGACCGCGTCGATGACCGAAGCGAGTTTTCGTGAACGTGCCAGGCGAATCGTCACGGCGCTGGCTCCGTGGTGGGGGCGGAGGCAAGCGCCGCCCGCAGTTGCAAAAGTGCACGCCAAGCGCCGGCCGCGAGCTCGCGCGCCTGGGCGTGCTGGACGGCCGCCGCGTGAACAAAACTCGCCGCCTCGGCCGAGCGTTCCGCGAAGTGCCGGGCGCCGGCGCGTTCCAGGTATTCGCGCTCCCACAGCTGGGCAGGCCCAGCACCCTGGGAGACGCGGAAGGTCGCTTGGTCGATCTTCGCTTGGCCCTCGGCGCCGACGCCTGCGAGCTGCATTTGACGAGCGTAGCGGTCCATCAGCCGCCGGCGATGGCAGGAACGATGCTGATCTCGT
>JANNWK010000785.1:0-8208 GCA_031408355.1 Myxococcales bacterium | reverse complement strand
GGGGTTTGGAGCAGCTCGCGCTCGAGACCGCACTGCGCATCGATCCGACTCCACTCTTTCAGGAAGTGACGCGAAACGCGCGCGAGTACCTGCGCCTGTTTTCGATCCAGCTAGCGCTCAAGCAAGATCGCCTCGCCTCGTCGCACCAGGAAAGCCAGCTCGTGGTCGAGCTGCTCGATGACAAGATCGCGCAATCGCGGGATCGGCTGGCGCGACTGCTCCACGTCTTGCACCGGGGCGACGACATTCCTGCCATTTTTGCGGCCTTGCTGTCGAGTGATCGCCGACGACGCGGTCGTGCCGTCGAGTTTCTGGACGCCCTGATCCACGGCTTCACGAGCGCCGCAGACGAGCTGGCACCGCTGCTTCGCTTGGTGGTCGACGACCTGCCCGACGAGCTCCGCGCGGAGCGTGCCGGCGAGCTGGTGGGCAGCTTCCAGGATGCCAGAAGCGCGCTCGCAGAGCTGTCGCGCGACGCTGACGTGGTCATGAGCGCGCTCTCGCAGCGAGCCCTTTCGCGCTTGGGCTCCGTGCCACCGGCGGCGCAGCCGCTCGCGCTGCTTTCGGAGCACCTCGCATGAAGGTCGCCGACGGTGAGCAATTGAAGCGGGAAATTCTGATGCGCTCGATGTTCCCGAGCATGCCGGCAGCGGCGCACGCGCGTTTCGTCGACTTGCTCGATGAGCAAACTGCGGCGCCGGGGGATTTGGTGTTCAACGTCGATGACCCGCCGGATCGCTTCTTTTTCCTGACCGAGGGCCAAGTCGCGATGGAACGTGAAGGCATGCGCACCTGGTCCTTTACGCCGCACGCGGTGGTGGGCGTCATCGACGCCTTGCTGGAGCGGCAGCGCACTCGCAACTGCCGGGCGCTTGAGCCCAGCCGCTTGCTTTCGCTGAAGGCAGCCGATTGGTTCGATCTGCTCGAAGACAACGGGCAAGTGGCACGCTCCGTCATTCGCAACTTCGCAACGCAACTCCACGGACGCTGGCAGAAGTTGGCGCCGCGCCTGACGCGACAGAGTGAAGCGCCCGCCGCGCTCTCGGCGGCGTCGCTCGAGACCTACGACAGGATCCTGATCTTGCGCAGGGCGCCTTCTCTCCGTTCGTCGGGGATGCAGGCCATCGCCAGTTTGGCCAGCTTGGCGGAGCCCATGAGCCTGAGGCGGGGCGAGCTGCTGTTCGACGCGGGCGCCCACCACGAAAGCTGGTACTTCGTGGCCCACGGCAGCATCGAGCTCACGACCGCTGAGGGCTTCCACTACTCGCACCAGCGAGGCGACCTGATAGGCGGCCCCGCCGCGCTGTGTGGCGCTCTGCCGGGCTACAGCGCCCGAGCGACCAGCGACGCCGTCCTTTTGCGTATCGCCGAACAAGACTTCTATGACCAGGCCGAAGAACATGGGCGCCTCACCCGCGGAACCCTGAAATACCTGGTCTCCGAGCTCGAGCCGCTCTTGCAGATCGACGACGGGGCCGCGGAGGGCGAGGCCACGCCGCGGGTCAGTCCGGGCGCGTGAGCGCGGTCGGCCGTTCGATACCGGCGAGCCGGTAGCCCGCCGTTTCGCCCAAGTCGTACAGGTGTAGACGCAGCGGCCCGGGGGCGTAGCCGTTGGTGATGTCGACGACCAGGTAGCGCTGAGGGTCGTTGGCTCGCACCGATTCAGGGATGGCAGCGTGCGCGATGTCCAAGCAGACCCCAGGTGCCGGCACCTTGCGGAAGCGCGGCTTTCTCGCGGGCTCAAGGCCGGCGCCTCGATAGACATAGGCACGGAACGAAAGCGCCTCATTGGGCACCGTCTGCGTGAGGCGCGCCAGATCGACGCCGCATACGCCTTGAGCATCGGCGTTCACGCGCGCGATCGGCGAGACTCGGCTCAAATAGCGGCGCAAGATGGCGCGGCGCCGCGAGGCCAAGGTCTCAATCAGGTAGCGTTCGCTGACCCGGTCGTATTGCCCGACTCGAACTGCCGCGGCCAACAAGCTATCGTCAAATCCAGCGAGAATGCGCGCCATCCAGGCGCCGTCCTGTTCGGTCATGCGCATGAACGCCGGGTTGGGGTACTCGCCACGCCAAGCCTCGGGCTCGAAATCACGGGCGCTGAAGTAGCCGAAAATTCCGCCCGTCCGCTGCGCGCGCTCCCACGGCCGGCGTTGACTGCCAAGCGACAGGAAATCTTCAGCGATGTGCCCAGCGTCGAACACGTACGAGTTACCGAGCCGCCGAGAAATTCCGTCGAACGACCATTGGCTGCCGAAGCAATCGCCCATATCGATGATGTAGTGGCGTACGAAGCCTGGCCCGTTCTTCTGGCCAGCAGCGAGCGGCAGGAACACGTCCATCGAATTCTGTTCGCGCGTGTCGAAATGATTGAGCCAGGCCGCCACCAGCCGCCCGCCGCGGAGCTCGCGTCGGTCTTCGTGCGGAACTACGTCGTTCGGGTCGTCGTCGCGTGTGCCTTCATAGCGAAAGGGTCCGAGCGGCTTGCCGGGTAGCCAAGCGGACGCCACCATGCGCACGAGGCCTTTGCGGTGCGAGGCCCGCTTCAGAATGCCGTCGAGCCGGGCTTGGTCGAAGGCCGAAGTGGTCCCCTCATTGTTGGTCACCGTCAGGCCTGGAGCGAGCTTGAGCAGCGACGGCTTGAAGTACACCACCGAGTCACACGCGGAATAGTAGCCCGTCGCGTGGTAGATGCGCGAGGCGATGGCGGTAGCGCCCGTCGCCCGATCCGGTTCGGTCTCCGGATCGGTCTTCAGCATGAACTTACCCAAGCCTCGGATGTTGACGCGAAAGCCTGGGTTGGCGCCGTTGTCCTTGCCCTTGTCGATCGTCCAGCTACCGTCGGGGCCGTTTGGGTCGAGGACCTTGTCAGCGCACGAGCCTCGCTCGACCTCCGCGGGCGTCATGGCGCGGGCGCCAAGCCGATTTTCGAACCAGCTCGAATCGGGCACCTCGTCGAGGGCGTTGACGTTGCTGGCCGCGCCAGCCGGGTCGACCGCAAAGAAGCGTGAGATGGGATGAAACACCATGTAGTTGGCGCCGTCCCAGGCGAAGGGCGAGTAGTATTCCTCGGGCGTCTTCTCGAAGGGCGTCTGATCGGGGTCGCGCGAAAGCGGAGCCTGCAGCGGGAAGCGCGCTGCAGAAGCGCAGCCGCCGAGTACGACTGCCAGCACTGAGGTGCGAAATCTAGAAGCCACTTCGAGCTCCCAATACGACACGCAATGAGTCCACCCTGGCGCCGCTCTCGAAGGTTTCCGTGCCGAAGCCCACCAGCACCTGGAATATGCTGTCGCGGGAGCCGCTGCTTTCGATGCCGAGGGCTGCCGAGAGCCGGCCGCGTTCAGGTCGAAAGCCCTCAAAGCGCGCGCCAAATACGTTGCCCGTGGCGACCTGCAGCGAGCCGTTCAGCCACAGCCAGATCGGCCAAGCGTAGCGGAGCGTCATGACAGCGGCGCTCCGATCCATGAGTCGGCCCTCCCGAAACCCGGGCATCATGCCGGAGCCGCCGAGCCGAGCCAGCTCGGTGAAGGGCACCGGGCGGGCGCCGATGGGGTCGGCCAACACCGCCGCCAGCGAGAGGCTCACCACCCGACCGCCATCGCCCACGTCCCAGAATCCGCCCAGCGTACCGCCGTAGCGAAGCCAGCCAGAGGCCGGCGCGTTTTTGGCGTCAGCACCCTGCTCGACCGTGAGCTCGCTGCGGACGCCGTCTTCGGAGCTGGCTCGGCCGCGAGAATCCAGCGTCAGTCGCGCTCCCGCGAAGGCCGCTCGATAACCCTCGCGAAACCCCGCGAGCGGCGGCAACGCGCCGGTATCAAGCGCAGCGTCGACCGAAGGTTCATCCTCGTAGTCGCTGTGTCCGAACGCCGCGCCGCGGTAGCCCAAAGACGTTGCTAGCGCGCTGCTACCTGCGAAGCTGAAGAGCGCCTCGAAATGGGCGTCGACCGTGGCGGCCGAGTAGCGCCGCAGCTCCGACTCGCGCGTGTCGGGGCCGACCCCGTAGAACGCGAAGTCGGGGCGGCGAGTCGCGGTGCTGGTCAGCGTGAGCTCGACCGCCCCAGGCAGACGAAAGCGCTCGGTCGCGGTCCCGGACAGCCAATCTGCGCCCCAGGTTGAACCCCGCAGCCGCAGATCGTGACCGCGAAAACCCGCGTTGTCCCAGAACGCGTACAAGCCCACGCTGGGCTCGACGCCGAAGTCGATGAAGGCAAACGGAACGACGCCCGCGTCGCGCTCGGGACCGAAGGTGAAGAAGTCGAACAACGCCCTCGGCAGCTGGGCTTTTTCGGCCGCCGTGATGGCGAAGCCGAGCGGTCTTCTCACCAGGTACTCGCTGACAAAGTACAGAGGCGACAAGAGCAGGCGAGGCAGCCAAACGGCCCGCTCTGCCGGCTTCTTCGGCGCCCCACCGCGTCCGTCGTAGTCGGGTAGGGCTCGCTTCTCGGGGTCGGCCCCGGCGGGGGCACAGGCCAGCACGACGCTCAGCCAAACGCAGGCAGATATCCAGCGCCCGGCTCTCATGCAAAGAGCTTTTCCTGTCGCGCTTCCAGCTCACGGTAGCGGCGGCCGATGGCGAGGGCCAGTACGAGCCAGACGCCGCCGAGCAGCAGGCTGACCCAGGCGAAGCGCTGGACCGAGAATCCGAGCAGGTCGACCGTCAGCAAGACGGACAGCGCGGAGCACACGTCGCCGATACGGACGCAGAAAGTGTCGACCACCTGCTTCGCCTTGTACTTCATCTGCGGCGAGGTCACGAGCCACAACATTTGGCGCAGCGTGTTGTTGAGCGAGTAGTCAGTCGCGTTCTCTGCCGTCTTGCCGGCCTTCACGAGCGCGACCAGCGGAATGAAGGCGACGACGGCAGCGTTGCCGACCGCTAGGATTGGCAAGAGCAAGAAGGCGTTGGGCAGCTTCAGCCATCTTACCAGGCGCGAGACCACGAACATCTGCAGCAGCACGCCTGCCAGGTTGACTAAGAAAAAGAAGTCCGCGTAGGCGGCGCCGATCAGAGCACCAAGCTGGTCGGCGCCCACTTCACCACGCTGCACGGCGGCCGCCGCGTCAGCCTTGATGACCTTACTGAGCATGTACTCGCCGTTGCTGTTGACCCAGTTGTAGACCAAGGAAAACAGCGCGAGAAGCCCGAGGTATCGGTAGCGAAAGACCAGACCAAAGCCGCCCACGGGGTCCGCTCGAGGCAGTGGGGCCAGCGGGGTTTCGGGCTCGAGCGCGAGAACGGCCCGATCTTGCCGGCGCTCGACCAGCCAGAAGAGCGTGGCGCAGCTGACCAGCAGGAGCGCCGCAACCAGCGGCATCGGCTGCAGCCCCAGGCGCTGGATCAACACTTCTGCACCCTTGCTGCCCGTCGCAGCTCCAATCGAGGCCCCCAGCGCGACCATCGGGAACAAGCGGTCGCCCTGTTCCTTCGTATAGACGTCGTTTGCGTAGGCCCAGAACTGCGTCACCGCCATCACGTTGAAGACACCGACCCAAGCATAAAATGCGAGCCCCAGGTGCTGGCGCAGGAGCGGCGCTCCAATCGCGGCAGAGAACAGCAGCAGCTGCGCGGCGAAGGCCAACAAGATGCCGATCACCAGCTTGAGGCGAGGCAGGCGGTCAACGAGCTTGCCATAGAGCGGCACGAGCACGAACAAGAGGAGCGCGATGGCTCCGCTCATGTAGGACTTGTATTCGGCACCCGAAGAAAGCGCCAAGATCAGGGCCTCGCGCACCGGCTTGATCACGTAGTAGGCGCTGAGCAGCAGAAAGACGTTCAGCGTCAGCAAGAGCACGGTCACCGCTTCGCCTTGGCGCACGTCGGCAACGACGCGAAGCGCGCGCGAAAGCCAGGCGGGCTCGGAGCGAGGCGAAGCTGTCACGGGCCCGGGACCCTACCCCGGGAAAGCGAGGCTCGCTGCGCCTTCCCGGTAACCGCGTGCCCCAAGGCGCATACAGGTCGGCATGTTGCGTAGTCTGCCGCTGGTTTTGGGCTCCGGGATCGCTCTAGCCGCCTGCGGTTCGGAGCCGAAGGGGGAGCACACGGGGCCACTGATGCGCCCGGGGCAGGACTGCTTGAGTTGCCACAGCGAAGGCGCGGGGCGCGGGGCCCCGATTTGGTCCGCGGGCGGGACCGTGTATGCCAAGGCCGACACCAAGGCCGACGCCGGGGTGCAGGGCGTCGACGTGCTCCTTTCGGCCCCCGATGGCAGCTTGCTCGAGAAGCTCGTCACCAACGAGGTGGGCAATTTCTACACGGCAACGCCCTTGCCAGCGGGTTTCGGCGTCGCGCTCGAGTACCAAGGTCAGCGCATCGCTATGCCCTGCCCGCCTCCGGCCGGGCTGTGCAACGCCTGCCACAACAATCCCCCGATTGGCGCGGCGCCGGGGCGCATCTACGTGCCGCAGGGCGCCGATCCGACGCGGCCCACCTTCGAGTGCGCTCACTTTAGTCCCAGCATGCCCCAAGCGAGCGATACGGGCGGAGCGGGCGGTACGGCGAGCACGCCCAGCGGCGCCGCTGGCTCAAGCAGCGGCGGCGGGGCCGTGTCGGGCGGCGGCGGCGCCTCGGGCGGAGCGGGCTCCGGCGGCGACGGTACCCTGCCCCAGCCCAACGACACCTGCAGCGGCGAAGCCAGCTACGACATCACGGTCGACGTCACGTGGAACGACCCCAAGGTCGACGCGCGCCACTACACGACGTTAATCGGTGCTGTCCATTCTAAAGCGCTCTCGCTCTGGCAGCCTGGAGGCCTAGCGACGCCGGGCATCCAAGCCATGGCTGAATCTGGGAGCACCGGGGCGCTCGCCGCAGAAGTCGAAGCGGCGATCACCGCGGGCTCCGCGCTTTCGGTCGTGCAGTTCGGCGGGGGCAATTCGCCGGGCACAAGCCTGGGGCAAGCCACGGTTTCGCCCCAGTTCCCGCGTGTGTCCCTGGGCAGCATGATGGCGCCCACGCCGGACCTGTTCATCGGCCTTTCCAGCTTGAATCTCTGCGAAAACGGAGCCTGGACCCCAAGCCAGCAGGTGAGCGCCTTCGTCTACGACGCTGGCACGAAGAACGGCAACGCTTTCACCTACGGCGACGGCCCGACCGAGCCCCACGCACCGATCGGCAGCGCCCCGCAGTTCATCGCGCCCGTCGGCACCATCACGCTGCAGCGGCGGTAGCTAACGGGTACTATTCGTGCCAGGAGACGCCTGCGCATGAAAGCCGTAGCACCGGAGCCCGACTGGGCGGTCCGACATCAACACAAGCTTTCGACCGCGCGCGACGCGATCGCGAAGATCGAGCCGGGGCGCCGTATCCTGCTGGGGTCGGGGGCAGCGGAGCCGGCCTCGCTGGTAGAAGCGATGATTCGGCACGGAGGGCACCTCGCGGACAACGAGATCGTGCACCTGCTGACCCTGGGCCCGGCCCCCTACGTAGCCCCCGAGATGGCGACGCGTTTTCGCCACACCGCCTTCTTCATCGGCGCCAACGTCCGGGAGGCCGTCCAGGCGGGGCGCGCCGACTACATGCCGGTATTTCTGTCCGAGATCCCGCAGCTTATCCGGAGCGAGCGCGTGAAGATCGACGTGGCGTTGCTACAGGTCAGTCCGCCCGACGTGCACGGCTACGTCAGCTTGGGGGTTTCGGTGGACATCGTCCGGGCCGGGGTCGAAACAGCGGACTTGGTGATCGCCGAGGTCAACCCCAACATGCCCCGAACGCTGGGCGAAACGTTTGTTTCGGTTTCCGAGATCGACTGGCTCGTGCCCGTGGAAGCGCCGCTCTTCGAGCTTCACCCCGAGCCGGCTGACCCTGTCTCTGACGAGATCGCCCGCTACGTCGCGACGCTGGTTCCTGACGGAGCGACCCTACAAACGGGCATCGGTAAGATCCCGCACGCCGTGCTGAAGGCGCTGAGCACGCGACGCGATCTCGGCGTTCATACGGAAATGCTGTCGGACAGCGTGATCGATCTGGTGGAGTCCGGCGTGATCAACGGCCGGCGCAAGACCGTGCTGCCAGGAAAATTGGTGACCTCCTTCGTCATGGGCAGCAAGCGCCTGTACGAGTGGGTGCATGACAACCCCGCGATCGAGCTACGACCCAGTGACTTCACCAACGATCCGCGGGTGATCGCTCAGAACTTCCGCATGGTGGCGATCAACTCTGCCTTGGCGGTCGATCTCACGGGCCAGGTCGCGGCCGACACGATCGGCGGT
>JANNWK010000784.1:0-5180 GCA_031408355.1 Myxococcales bacterium | reverse complement strand
CGACTTGAGCCAGCTGCCTTGCATGCTGGCGGGCGGCGGCGGCGGTTTCGTGAAGTCGGGGCGCCACGTCAAGTACGAGCCGGTCGCAGGCCACGGGCCTTCGCACAACGACTTGTTCGTGTCGCTCGCCAACTACATGGGCCTGACCACGACGACGTTCGGCAACAGCTCCATCTCGAAGGGTCCGCTGTCGCGACTTTCCGCCTGAGTCTCAAGAGCCCGCGCAGCCAGCGGGCGGAGGATTGCTAGCGGGTACGCTTCAGACCTTGCCAGGAGGCGGCCGGCGCGGCGGCGGCCAGCTGTTCGGGCCCTGACAAAAAGTGATGCTCCTCACATCGAAAAAATTCACTCCGAGGGGGGCTGGCGCAACTACGGCATGACCCATGCTGTACCCCCGACGCACCGCACCCGTTTTTCCTCAAAATGCGTCGGATTTCTGGCCGAAGTGGTCAGGTGTCTGCGGCGCGATAGCTCTGGCCCACTGTTGCCTCGCCTGCACGGACGCGCCCGGGCCCGGCGGCGCTGCTTCTAGCGGTGCAGCAGCAGCGTCCGCCACGGGCGGAGCTGGGTCTCTCGGCGGTGCCGGCAGCCTTGCGGCCGCTTCCGGAGCCGCCACGACCCTTGGCGGGGCCTCCGGAGCCTCCGGCCTTGCGGGTGGCGGCGTTCCTGCCGCAGGCAGCGCGGGCCAGACCTCGCTCGCAGGCACGGGGGGCGGGGGCGGCATGGCCGAGCCGGTGACCCCGGACGCCGGCTGCGCTGTTTACGCGTCGCCCAACGGCGGCGGCCTCGAGTGCACGGCCCAGGCGCCGTGCTCGCTCGTTGGGGCTCGCGACAAGGTCCGGACCCTCAATGGGAACATGACGGCCGACCTTGAGGTATGCCTCTCCGGCGGCACCTACGTGCTTGGAGAAACCTTTGCTCTTACGGAGAGCGCCCAGATCCACGACTCGGGCACGAACGGTTTCGACGTCATCTATCGCGCGCTGCCCGGGGAGCAGCCCGTGCTCAGCGGCGGACGCCAGGTCACCGGCTTCACGCTGCATGACGCCGCCAAGAATATCTTTCGCGCGCCCGCAGCGGGCCTCACTTCGCGGCAACTGTTCGTCAACGATGTTCGCGCCGTGCGCGCGCGCAGCAAAGACAACTTCGGGATGAGTCGGGTCGAGCACGGCTTCAACGCCAATACTTCCGCCCTGGAGGGCTGGAAGAACCTCAAGCAGGTGGAGCTCACGGGGGTGCTGGATTGGCGCCACTACCGCTGCCCGGTCGAGTCGGTCACGGGCAACTACGTGAAGGTGGCCAGCCCGTGCTGGGAGCTCAGCCAGGACATTCCCGGCGGGTGGTGGCAGTTCAAGGACGTGAGTTGGGTCGAGAACGCCTACGAGCTCCTCGACGAGGAGGGGGAGTTCTATTTCGATACGGCTGAGGGCGCTCTCTTCTACAAGCCGCGCGCCGGCGAAGATCCAGCGACGGCGAGCGTGATAGCGCCCGTGCTCGAAACGCTCGTCACCGGCACCGGTACCCCTGCGGCGCCCTTGCAACACGTGGTGTTCCGCGGTTTGACCTTCTCCCACGGCACTTGGAACGAGCCGAGCACGAGCGTCGGGTACACGTCGTGGCAGTCAGGCTTCCTGCACCGCACGCTCAAGCAATATTACGATTCGACATTCTTCGTGGCCCCGTCCAATCTCGTGTTCGATGCGGTCAGTTCGTTTCGCTTCGAGGGCAATCGCTTCGTGCATCTGGGCGCGAACGGCCTGGATCTGTTTCACGGCAGCAGCAAGAACGAGATCGTTGGCAATCGCTTCGAGGACATTTCGGGGCGCGCCATCACGCTCGGGCACATTGACGACTACGCCGCACCACCGGAGGCAGTCGTTCGGGACAACGTGATCAAGAACAATTACATCGCGCACATCGGGGTCGAATACCTCGACTGCTCCATGGTGTTCATCGGCTACACCCGCAACACGATCGTCGAGCACAATTGGCTCCGCTACGGGCCGTACATCGGCATTTCGCTAGGCTGGGGCTGGGCCAGCCACCCGGAAAGTACGGCGGGGGACAACTTGATTCGTTACAATCGCATCGAAGATTTCATGTCTCACACCTTCGATGGTGCTGGGGTGTACGCGCTCGGCGTGCAGCGGGGCTCACGCGTCGATAACAACTACATCTACCGGGGGCTGCCGCGCGGCCATGGTATTTTCCCGGACCAGGGCGCCTCCTACATGAGCTGGCAATGGAACGTGATCGAGGATGTGGGCGCGCAGTGGATCCACGATTGGTCCTCCCAAGCTCACCACAACAACATCAGTCACAATATCACCAATCAGCCCAACCTCGAGCACAACGGCGGCGCGGATAAGCAGGATATTTTCGAGGACAACCGCGTCATTCAGAACGGCCAGTGGCCGCAAGAAGCTGTCGACATCAAGGCCAAGGCGGGCCTCGAGCCGGCGTACGCCGACCTTGCCAAGTGAGGTTGAGGCCCGGGCTGCGTGGGCGCCGCTACTTTGGGGCGCCCGCTGCGGCTGGGGGGTGGCTACTGGGGCGCGACCGCGGCGCTGAGCGGTGACTCGAGCCCGGCGCCGTTGATGAAGCTGATGCGATAGCTTTGACCCGGCGTGTCGTCCTGGGCGGACATCAGCGGTCGGACGGGCTCTGGCTCGTCGCCGTAGTTCCAACCCTGGAAGGCGCCTTGACCCGCCGGGAGCCGAGTCCAAAGCACGCCGTCACGGTACAGGTTGAACGCCAAGAGCCCGCTTTCGAGATCGGCGTCCACTGACCATTTCAGCGTGACCTGACCTTGGCCCTTTACCAGGCTGAGTCCGCTCGGGGCCTGCTCCGGGGGCGAGCTATCGGTGACGGAGCGGGTGGTCGCGAACTCGCGCCAAAGGTCGCCCAGGCGCGCGGTCGGCAGGTAGGAGGCGAGCAGGCGATCCCCGGCGAAGCTCGCCGCCGGCGCGACCTCGTGCGTTTGGTTGTTCGCCAAGAAGCCTGCGTTGTCAGGCACGGCCCGGAGCGCGCTCGGCTGTGCCGGATCGAGCCGCAACGCGATGATGGCGTCCAAGTACGGGATGGCGAGCAGCCGGAGCTTGCGGGTTTCGTGCGTTCCTTCCGGCTCATCCACGTAGGTCCACGGGGCCCCTTTTGCCCGGTAGCTCTCGAAGATGCTTCGGGTGGTCGGGTAACACTGCCCAAGGTCGAGCGGTCCGGTGGCGAGCAGAGTCGGGATGCCGAGCAGCGCTTGATCGAAGGCGGGGTCATCCTCACAGATACTCTTCAGCACCACCGCCAGCGTCCGCTCCGGGTAGCGCTTGCCCATTTGGAAGGCCCAGGTCGCGCCGCCGGAGTGACCCCAAAGCGCCCACGGCACCGTGTTGAGCTCGGGGTGCGCCGCATCTTGGCCGAAGCGCGCCAGCGCCTGGATGAGCAGGTCGCTGCTCCCGTTCTCGATATGCGACCAGCGATCGCAATGATCGCCGTCTGAGAACAGCGTGGGAAACTCGGTGCCCATCAGAGCCATGCCCCAACGGTTGGCGAGCGCCTGCCAGTGCAGGTCATGGGGCACATCGAACCCGCCACGCCCGCAACCGTGTTGATGCACGATCACCCCGAGCAGTTTGGGCACGCCCTCGGGCACGTACAAGCTGAAGCGCCCGCTCTTGACGGGCGCGGCGGCGGCCTCGAGCGTGACCTCGTAGATCTTGCCGGGCCCGTGCCCGCGAACGACCTCTGCGGCCGCGCCGCCCGAGGCCGAGCCCGCGCCGGACATGCCGGCCAGTCCGCCCTGCGGCGTCGCCGAAATCCCGCCCGCTCCACCCTGCGAGCCTGCACCGCCGCCGGCCGGCACTCCGGGGCCTCCGGCTTCGGGAAGGCCCCCCGCGGCGGGCGCTCCCCCCGTTCCCGTCGAAAGCGGTTCGCGCGCTGAGCAACCCAGCGCCAGCATCAAGCCAAGAGAGGGCAGACTTCTCTTCATGTCGCAGGGCATGTGACCTGAGGCAGCGAAAAGTGGGGAACAAATGGCGCTTCCTGGCTCACCTTGGCCGCCCAAGGCTTACGCCGGCCCAGCCATCCGCCGGCTAGGCGGCGAGCCTCTGCACCTCGGGGACGAGTTCCTTGGTGGCACAGAGTGAGTTGCTGATGAGGCAGCCGCGTTCCGCCTTTTCAAGCAGTTGGTGCCCGAGCTTTGCATCGGCATCCGCTGGAAGGACAAGCGTGGGCCTGACCAGGAAGTGGGTGAATTGCGTGGCGCCTTCAACGCGATCCAGCGTTCCCTTCACTTCGCAGCTCAGTTCTATCCAGTTGAAGTGGGAAGCGCGAGCGATCGCTCGAAAGGTCAGGATGAAACAATCCGCGACCGCCGCCACCAGCAGGGTTTCCGGAGACCATTTGTCGCCAGGGCCGTCGAACTCCTCGGGAGCCGCAGAGTGGAAGGGCGCGACCTTGCGACTGGAGATCAACAGATCTCCAGATGCCTGTCCCGTGGCGACGGCGACGTAGTGGTGAGGCAGGCTCTTCATCGCTGCCACGCCGGCGGCGACTTGCCGTCTCGGAGCACGAAGACACGTTCGCCCTGGGTGAGGCGTTCCGCCACGATCCGCGACTCGCCGTCGGCCGTCACTTGCCGGCCTTCCACGGAGACGCGATCGTTGGGCTTGAAGCTGAGGCCCTGCTCGTCGAGATACCATCCAGGTGCCAGATCGACACGGACCGGCTTCTGGTCGCCGGGTGTGATCACGAGGTGAACGAAGCTCTGACTGTCCTCGGGTTTCGGACGTTCGACACTGAGGATGAGCCCTTCGGTGGAAACGCGCGGGTCCGCCGCTGCAAGACTCGGGTTGCGAGGCGGCACCGGGTAGAGCGGATTGCAGGCCCAGCTGGCCGCCGCCAGCCACAACGCCACGCTACGAGCAAGCTGAGGTGCCATGACCCCTGTAAAAGCAAGATGAGGGCCAAGTTGCTTCGTCGCACTGCGAGCCGTGAATGGGTCACGCTTCGCTGCAAGAACTGCGACTGCAGCGCAAGCCTTGCGCCCTCCTGGGCCCACCGCGGCGCAGGTGCAGAGCTCGTATCTTGGCGGAATCGGCTAGGGGCGATCGTAGACGTCGCGGAACTGGAGCATGTCACGCAGGTGTCGTTCGTTGTTCCTCGGGAAGCCGCAGGCCGGGGCAAAG
>JANNWK010000783.1:0-4251 GCA_031408355.1 Myxococcales bacterium | reverse complement strand
CCGGTGGCCGTGGCTTCGGCAGCGGCCGCTCCAGCAGCGGCCGTCGAGGAGAAGACGGAGTTCCCCGTCGTGCTCGCCGCTGGTGGCGCGAACAAGATCCACGTGATCAAGGCGGTTCGTGAGATCACCGCGCTCGGCCTCAAGGAGGCCAAGGACCTCGTTGAGGGCGCTCCTAAGGCCATCAAGGAGAACATCGGCAAAGAAGAGGCCGAGGACATCAAGAAGAAGCTTGAAGCCGCCGGCGCCAAGGTTGAGGTCAAGTAAGACCCCATTGGCTCTAGCTAGAAATCACGTGTTAGTTACCTGGCCCTCGGGTCGGGGTGTATTCGGAGTGAGCGTGGTCTGGTAGCGCAGCGTGGGCCGGCGAAAGTGTACGCCGGACCCACCGTTGCGCGTTTTGGAGAATTGACATATGGCGTCCAAGGTCCAGTCGAATTTTCGACATCGCACGAACCTCGGTCGTGTTGACTCGATCGTCGATATCCCGAACCTGATCGACATTCAGAAGAGCAGCTACGACAAGTTCCTGCAAACGGACGTGTCTCCTCGCGATCGCAAGGAGATGGGCCTGGAGGAGGTCTTCCGTAGTGTCTTCCCGATCAAGGATTTCGACGGGACGAGTGAGCTCGTCTACGTGTAGTACAACCTCGAGAAGCCTAAGTACGACGTCGATGAGTGCCGTCAGCGCGGCATGACGTTCGCGGCTCCGATCAAGGTGACGACGCAGTTGATGGTCTACGACACCCGCGAGGGTGGTGAGCGCATCGTGCGCGATATCAAGGAGCAGGAGGTCTACTTCGGCGAGATTCCGCTGATGACCGACACCGGCACCTTCATCATCAACGGCACCGAGCGGGTTGTGGTATCGCAGCTCCATCGCAGCCCCGGCGTGTTCTTCGACCACGACAAGGGCAAGACGCACTCCAGTGGCAAGCTCCTATATAGCGCGCGCGTCATTCCCTACAGCGGGTCGTGGCTCGATTTCGAGTTTGACCACAAAGACATCATGTACGTGCGCATCGACCGGCGCCGTAAGATGCACGCGACGGTGCTTTTGCGCGCGCTCGGTTACAGCACGCAAGAGCTGCTGAACTACTTCTATTCGACCGAGACGGTCTACATCGAGAAGGGCGGCAAGTTCGCGAGGAGCATCGAGTTCGATCTGCTCGCCGGCCAGCGAGCTACTCGCGACATCAAGGTGGGCAGCGAGGTCGTCGTCAAGAAGAACACCAAGTTCACTCGTGCAGCGATCAAGAAGCTGAAGGAAGCGAACCTCGATCGGCTCCCGAACGAAGCGACCGATCTGATCGGTAAGGTGAGCGGCGAGGACGTCGTCGATCGCGAGACCGGTGAGGTTCTGCTGGAGTGCAACGAGGAGGTGACGGAAATCACCCTCGATCGTTTGCGCGAAGCCAGCGTGCCCGAGTTCAAGATCCTGTTCATTGATGGGCTCAACGTGGGCCCGTACCTGCGTGACACGCTGATCGCCGACAAGGTCAAGACGACCGAGGACGCGATCATGGAGATCTACCGCCGCCTGCGGCCAGGCGATCCGCCAACGCTCGAGACGGCCAAGCAGCTGTTTCAGAACCTGTTCTTCAACCCCGAGCGCTACGATCTGTCGGTCGTTGGTCGCTTGAAGCTGAACTACAAGTTCTATCGCGATCTGCCAGAGGATCAGAAGCCGGGGCTCGAGGCGACGGTGCTCACTCCGAGCGACATTCAAGAGACGGTTCGTCACTTGATAGAGCTCAAGAACGGCCGCGGCTCGGTCGACGATATCGATCATCTTGGCAACCGCCGCGTGCGAGCGGTGGGCGAGTTGATGGAGAACCAGTATCGGATCGGTCTTGTGCGGATGGCGCGCGCCATCAAAGAGCGCATGAGCGTCTCGCAAGAGATCGACACGCTGATGCCTCACGATCTGATCAACGCCAAGCCTGTTGGCGCGGTGGTCAAGGAGTATTTCGGCAGCTCGCAGCTATCGCAGTTCATGGATCAGACCAATCCGCTCTCGGAGGTGACGCACAAGCGTCGTCTGTCCGCGCTCGGACCGGGTGGTTTGACGCGTGAACGCGCGGGCTTCGAGGTGCGTGACGTTCACGCCACGCACTACGGCCGGATTTGCCCGATTGAGACGCCGGAAGGTCCGAACATCGGCCTGATCGCCTCGCTGTCGTGCTTCGCTCGCGTGAACGAGTACGGCTTCGTCGAGACGCCCTACCGCAACGTGAAAGAAGGCACGGTTCAGGACGAGGTTCAGTGGTTCAGCGCGCTTGAGGAGGAAGGCAAATACATTGCTGCCGCCAGCGCTGACATGGAGAAGAACCGGTTCAAGGACAACTTGGTGCCGGCTCGACTGAACGGCGATTTCCGCATGGCCATCCCGGACCAGATCCAGCTGATGGACGTGGCTCCGAACCAGATGGTCAGCGTGGCGGCTGCGCTCGTGCCCTTCTTGGAGCATGACGACGCCAACCGCGCCTTGATGGGTGCCAACATGCAGCGCCAAGCGGTGCCGCTGGTTCGTACCGAAGCGCCGTTGGTCGGCACGAGCATGGAGGGCCGAGTCGCGATGGACTCCGGCGTGTGCGTGATCGCCAAGCGGGACGGCTTGGTGGTGAGCGTTGACGCCGAGCGAATCGTCGTGCGGGCCGCGGAGGGCGAGGGCGACGAGGTGCCGGATATCTATCCGCTCACCAAGTACCAGCGTTCCAACCAGAGCACCTGCTACAACCAGAAGCCCGTGGTTGCCCGCGGTGAGACCGTCAAAAAGGGCGATGTGCTCGCCGACGGGCCAGCCTGTGACATGGGCGAGCTGGCGCTGGGTCAGAACGTGCTCGTCGCGTTCATGCCCTGGCAGGGTTACAACTTCGAGGACTCGATTCTGGTCTCGGAGCGCATTGCCAAGGACGACGTCTACACGTCAGTTCACATCGAAGAGTTCGAGTGCGTCGCTCGAGATACCAAGCTCGGCAAGGAAGAAATCACCAAGGACATTCCGAACGTCGGTGAGGAAGCCCTAAAGGATCTCGACGACTCGGGCGTGGTGCGCATTGGCGCAGAGGTGAAGCCTGGCGACATTCTGGTCGGTAAGATCACGCCGAAAGGCGAGAGCCAGCTGAGCCCCGAGGAGAAGCTGCTACGGGCGATCTTCGGTGAAAAGGCCGGCGACGTTCGCGACAGCTCGCTTAAGGTTCCGCCGGGCGTCGGCGGTATCGTTATCAACGCCCGGATCTTCTCGCGCAAGGGTACCGATAAGGACGAGCGCGCGAAGACGATCGAAGAGACCGAGCGGCTGAAGCTGGAGCGCGTCCGCGAAGAGGAAGTGAAGATCCTCCGGGACTCATTCTTCCGCAAGATCAAGCGCGTGCTCGGCGGCAAGACGACGGCCGGCAAGTTGGTCGACGATAAGGGCAAGGTGCTGCTGAATAAGGGCGCCGTGCTGGACGACGCAGCGCTTGAAGGCGTGCCGCAGAAGTACTGGGGTGAGATCCCGGTCGAGGAGAGCGCAGAGGAAATCCGCCAGCTGCTCGGTGATCTCGAGGCGATGGTCAAGGCCCGCGAAGAACACTTCGCCGACAAGATCGATCGACTGTCTCGTGGCGACGAGCTGCCGCCGGGCGTGATCAAGATGGTGAAGGTCTACGTCGCCATCAAGCGCAAGCTTCAGGTCGGCGACAAGATGGCCGGTCGGCACGGAAACAAGGGCGTCGTCAGTCGGATTCTTCCGGAAGAGGACATGCCCTACCTGGAAGACGGCACACCGGTCGACATCGTCCTGAATCCGCTCGGTGTCCCCAGCCGCATGAACGTGGGTCAGATCCTCGAGACGCACCTCGGTTGGGGTGCGCGCGAGCTTGGCGGACAGATCGGCAAGGCGCTCGACGAACAGTTCAGCACCGAGAAGCTGCGTCAGCGGGTTCTCGATATGAACGAGCAGGACCCGAAGTTCCAAAAGCTGATCAAGTCGTTGCCTGAGCCTGAGCTCATGCTCTTGGCCAGGAAGCTTCGGCGCGGTCTGTTCATGGGCACTCCCGTGTTCGACGGCGCTCAAGAAAGCGCGATCAAGAAGATGCTGGAGCGCTCGGGGCGTTCGTCTTCTGGTCAGGCGATCTTGTTCGACGGTCGTACGGGCGAGCCCTTCGACCAGGACGTGACGGTGGGCGTGATGTACATGCTCAAACTTCACCATTTGGTCGACGACAAGATTCACGCTCGCTCGATCGGTCCGTACTCGCTCGTCACCCA
>JANNWK010000782.1:0-5415 GCA_031408355.1 Myxococcales bacterium | reverse complement strand
GTTCGCCAGCAGCGTCGGCGCGGGCAGCCTGCGGCTCGATGTGGAGCTTCCGGCTGCCGCATTCGCCGACGCTGTCGCTACCGTGCTGCTGGCGTCACCTGGGCTGAAAGACACCCTGGCCAAAGAGCCCCTAGGACCGCCCCTTAAATAAGCGTCGTCACTCCGGAAGTTTGGCCGCTGATGTCGTCCAAGGTATGCACAGGTGGTCTGATGTATGCCACACGACGACATCTCGCGGCACTGCTGAGTGCGGCCCTGCTTTTGGCGGCGTTTCCTGCACACGCCTGGGTCGAGACCCGGATCACGGCTCACGCGGCCGTCGTCGACGTTGAGCCCAACGGCAGCGCGACCGTGACGCATGAGGTGGGTCTGCGCCTGCGTGGAGGTCCCCTGAAGGAGCTGCAGATCCAAGGCGTCGACGGCGACGCCGAGCCGATCTCGGACGCGACCGTCATTTGCACCGACGACCCCAAGTTCGGCACGGTGCCCTTGACCGTGGAACGGCGAGAAGACGGCTCGCTGCAGCTCGCCATCGAGCGCGAGAAGGGCCTGCGCACGGGTTCCTACGTATTTCGCTTCGGCTATCGCAGCCAGTTTCTGAAAAGGGAATTGATCCGGCGCGTGGGCTCAAGAGTAGAGCTCCACTGGGTGGGACCGCGCTTCGAAGACGGCCTGGACTCGGCTCGCGTCACGTTTCGCATCCCGGAGGCGAACGTGCCGCCCAGTCTGCCGGACGCGGACGCAGCCGGCGGCGCCGTGAGCGAGCTGGACGAGCTCGGTGGCGTGTTTGTCGGTAACCTTCGTCGTTCACCCGGCAAGGATGAGCTGGAAATCGTACGGCCGCATGTGGCGCGCGGTGAGCCCCCGCTCTGGCGCGTGCGCGTGGCCGACACCGCCTTTGAAGGCTTCGCCGTTGGCGTCGTCCCTGGCGCCAAGCCGGCGCTCCTCGCGTCGTCACGCGAACCTGGAGAATCGCCGCGTGAACGTGTTTCCTGGCTGGCGGGCGCGCTCTTCGCCACGCTGACGTTCGGGCTCTTGCTCACCTTGAAATGGCGTGGCTTTCAGGCGCTTGCCGCCCAAAGAGGTACCTGTGCCGGCGCGCTCGTGCCGCTGCCGATCGGCCTCCGCGCGACGCTCGGCGGCGCGTTTCTTGGTCTCGCGGTGCTGGCAGGCGGGCGCTGGGACGAGCCGACGCTGGTGGGCGCCATGATCCTGGGCGCGATGGCCTGCGCCACACTCTTCGCCAAGCCGGGACGCCCGGCCCCACGCGGACCCGGACAATGGCTGCCGCTTTCCGAGCGCGATGCGTTCGCAGCGCGCAGCCAACGTAGCCCCGGTCGGTTTCTGGACGGAGGCTCGCTCCCGGGAGCCTTGGTGCTGGGAGCGGCCACGGTGACTCTCCTGGCGCTGCACTGGTTCGCGCGCCTGCGCTCCCCCTACCGCGCCATGGAGCTGCTGCTGGTGGCGGGGGCGGTGTTGCCAGTCTTCCTGACGGGTCGCAGCAGCGAGCTGCCCGTGACACTCGGAACCGACCCGCGTAATGTCCTCAAGAGACTGCTGGCTGAGCTGCGGCGACGCGGCGTGCGAGCCCTGCCGCTGGCTCGCCTGCCACGCGGCGACGCAGCGCCGGATGAGCTTCGGCTGCTGCTGCAGCCTCGTGGCGCGCTAGCCGGCCTCACGGCGATCGAGGTCGGTGTCGACTACACCGTGGGCCTGGGAGGCCCGATTGCCGAGCCCTACGTGCTGGTCAGGGTGCGTGAGGGCTCGGCGTGTCTTGAGGCCTTGGCACCCCGGCTCGCCTTCCAGCGCGGACGCAAGCCCGAGGAACGCGTCGCAGTGCTGCGACCCAAGCTGCCGACGATCTCCGTGTGCAGCGCGCTCATCGCGCAGCTGCTGCTGCAAGTGACCGCGACGAAACCCCGCGCGACTCAGGCGCCGACCAAGCCGGCAAGCTCCTCCGGCAGGCTTGCCTCAGCCCGGAATCCTGACCAAGTCCCGGCCCCCACCCACGCGATATAGCTGGCGTGGAGCGCATGGCGCGCGCCTAGGCTGGGCGCCGCGGGGCCGCCATACAAGGCATCACCGGCGATCGGAAAGCCCAAGTGAGCTAGGTGCGCGCGGATCTGGTGGCGAAACGCGCGCTGGACGTGCAGCTCGACCAGGCACAGCTCGCTGCCGCGCGCCACAACGCGGTAGCTGGTGCTCGCTCGCCGACAGTAAGCATCCGTGGACTCCTGAAACACTCGCACTCGCCCCGGTTCGGACCGATCTGGCCCGATGAAGCTCTCGATACGACCGGCATCGCCGATACCCGCAGCCACCACGGCCAAATAGCGTTTCTCAATCGCCGACGCTTCAAGCTGCTGGCGCGCCAGCTCGAAAGCCTCACGGGTCCGCGCCGCCAAGACAACGCCCGAGGTCTCGTTGTCCAGCCGATGAACAAGGCCAGGCTCGCGCTCACGAAATCCAACGCCCTGCATTTCCGGATAGCGAGCCAACAGGGCAGCTGCCAGCGAACGCGTTTCGGTTCGCCGCAGCGGCGCCGTCGGCAGCCCGGCGGGCTTGTTAACGATGACGAAGGTCGCCGATTCGAAGAGCACCTGAAGGTCGATCGACGCGTCGGGCGTGATGGGCTGGGCCGGAGCATCGACCGTTACCTCCAGACCCAGGGCCAGTCGATCGCCTTTGCTAAGCCGCCGACCCGCCCCGCGCACGCGCCCAGTCAAGAACAGCTCCCTCACCTCCTTGCGTGTCACGTTGCCAAGCATTCGCAGCAACAACTCGTCCGCTCGGTGTCCGGCAAAGTCAGCGGGCACCACGACGCGCAGTGGCGCCGCACTGCCCTGCTCGGCGTCTGGAGTCGTCAGAATCGCCCCGAAACGCCGGCTTCCACCCGAGTGCTGCCGCCCTCCGGGACCGCGAAAGCATAGGGGAAAGCCGGCGGCCTGGGCTCTTCGTCGGCAACCTTCGCCTGGACCTTCCCGGTCGACAACCAGCCGATCCCGGCGCCCAACACGCTGCCCGCAAAGATGCTCCCCAGCCATAGGCGCGTCCGAGCAACGCTCTCTTCCTCGTCGACAAGCAGCAGCGGACTGGCGGCGGCCGCGCCTGTCATGGCGCCCAAGGTGGCGCCGAGATCGATGAGCAGCACCCGTGAGGCCCGCGTGTTGCTGCGAACAGCCAGCACTCCGGCACCCAAAGTGCCGAAAGCGGCGCCGTAGCCCATGCCGCCAAGAGGAGTGCTTCGCGTATGACCCTCGATGAACAATTGAGTCAGGCCACCCAGGCCAAGACCGAACGCGCCTCCACTGTGCGCCAGCGCCGCGTCGCCCTCGGTGATGCGGGTCAAGCTGACAGCTGCCGTCGCCAGTGCCGCACCTCCCGCGCCGAACACGACGCCGTACACGTAACGATCCTCGGTCGGCACATCGTGACTGGCCGCGAGCAGCAGTCCGGAGCTCGCCGGCCACCACAGGCCCGCCGAGAGAAACCAGGCGTCTCCGAGGCTTACATCCCATTCGTCAGCCACCAGCATCGAGGCCCCCAGGCCGACCCCGGTGCCGAGCGCCACGAGCGGATACACGAGCCGAGCATCGGCCGAACCGCTGGCTCGCTGCATCGAGTACCCCACATAGCCCCCGAAAACCGCGGCATTGAGCGCCAATACGGCACGTCCCGACGAGCGCGGCTCGCCGGGTTCGCCGGGCTCTTTGGCCACCCCGGGCACTGAGCGATTCGACGCGGATGCGGTCTCTCCGGGCGCCGACACAAGATCTTGCATCATCACGGCGACCCGCACGTCCAGCTCCTCCGCCGGCACGAGCTCACTGCGCGTGAGCAGGACGCGACTGTGGGGGCGCACCGCGATGAGGCGTAGACGCAGAGCGCCCGCCTCCGCCGCAAGCGTAGGCATCACAACCCACGACTCGGGCGCACGCGCGACAAGCGCTTCATCCGGGACCGACCTACGTGGGCCGCGCGGCTCGAGCGCTAGCGTAAGCCCAAGATCCTGCACCGCTTCCGAGACCAGCTGGTCCAAGCGAGCAAGCAACGGCTCTAGACTGCCATCCGGAGCACTGTCGCTCGCCGAGGCAGCCGGCAGCGCCACGACCTCCCCGGGGCCAGCATGGGCGCCGACCGTGACGGTCAAAAGCCCCAGGGCCACCCACACGGCGCGGCCCAGCATGATCTAGAACATCACGGTGGCGTTGACCCAGGCATCAAAGTCGTTCGCGTCGCTGACCTTGAACCGGCGCCCCGGATCGTTGATCGCTTTACGGTAGTTCGGGTTCGGAATGCCATTGGCCTTCGGCAGGCCGGCGGTCGATGCCGCAGCGCCGTGACACGGTCCAGCCTTCGTGGCATCGCCCTGGAAATCGGGATTGCAGGCCTGATCGAAGGTGATGAAATGGGCCTGCGTGATCGTGTACGAACCGCCCACGTTGAACTTGACGTACTCGCCCGCCTGCCAGTTGAGGCTCGTCGAAAGCGTGTAAACGCCGTGCTGTTGTACGTCCGTCAGGCCCGTGAAGTAGACCTTCTGCGAGTTCGGATTGGCGACCGACGTGGGCGTGCCGTCCGGCTTCGTGCCCGCCTGAAACTCAGCGAACTGCGGGTAGCGCATCGTGGTGGCGTCGGATGAGCCGAGAGCGTCAAACAGCTCCGAATAGTCACGACCTTCGGAGACATACGTGCCGGTGAAACGCAGGTCCACGCTGAGTCGCTGGAATGCGTCGCGAATTTCCCAGGGGATCACGTTGAGCCCGAAGATCATGGTCCCGCGGAGCGGCGGGTGATTGACGAGCGAACCCTTGAGGTCGGTGGAGCCGTAGTCGCTGCTTGAGTTTTGAAACTCGAACAGGGCGCGGAAGCCACCGTAGGGCTCGATGTACTTCACTCGCCGCGAGATGATGGTGTGCCCCTCAAGCGCCGTGACGCCGCGGCCTACGCCGGCTTTGCGCCCGCCCTTGAAGGTGCCTTCGAGCACGTCCGAGCCCGCCGCATCCGTCGGATCCGTCGGATACTCTCGCCCGACGCCATTCCGATTGACGTCCGAAGGGAAGGCACACTCTTGCTGCCGCGCCGCCGGATCTAGCAGCGAATTGGAGTTGATTCCCGAACGATTCTTGTTGCAGGCGTGCATCGGCTCGCTGACGTCGAAGCGCCCCTCGACGCCGATGAGCCAGGTGGGCTTGGTCGCGTCCCGCGCCTGATTCATGGGCGCCGCGTCGATGCCGATCGCCAAGTACTCGACACCGCTCCGGGTCGGCGACTTGAACGGCAGCTGGAACAACTGTTCTCCAGGCGCACCCTGAAGAACGAAGCTTTGAACAGCCCCCCTGTGATCTTCAATATGTTCGGCTTCTCAAGAGCGGTGACCTTCTTTCGGCCATCGCGCAGGGCAGCTTCAAACGC
>JANNWK010000781.1:0-6915 GCA_031408355.1 Myxococcales bacterium | reverse complement strand
CGAGCGCGAGGCCCAACGTCAGCAGTAACGTCGCGAGTCCGTGCGACATCGTGTCGGCCGTGTGGTACCGAAGCGCTGCGGTCAACGCCGAAAGCAGCGCGGCGAGCTTCGCCACGTCCTCACGGCGTTGACCGCAGCGCTTCGGTACCACACGGCCGACACGATGTCGCACGGACTCGCGACGTTACTGCTGACGTTGGGCCTCGCGCTCGCGGTTGGCCGCAGCCGGCGCAGCGCTCCTCTCCTCTTGAGCGGCCTATGTCTCGGTCTTCTGCTGGCGACTCGCCCGGTGAGTGGCGTCGTTGCCGTTGCGCTGTGCGGGCTCGCGGTCGATCGTGCCCACGCGCGCAGCTGGTTATTGCTCTTTTTCGGCGCGCTGCCGGGCGTGGCGTTGCTCGTGGCCCACCAGCACGCTCTGACTGGTGACTACTTCGGCTCGACGCAGCTGGCCTACTACGCCAGCTCTGACTCCCCTGTGAACTGCTTTCGCTATGGGTTCGGCGCTGGGATTGGTTGTCGCTTCGAGCATGGCGACTTCGTCGAGCGGTTTCTGCCCAGCGGCTACGGCTTCCAGGCGGCGGCGCGCAATGCGCTGGTGCGCCTCGGGCTGTTCGGCGTTGACGCCACCAACGCGGCCCCGCTCACGTTGCTCGGCCTCTACGCAGCGTACCGCCACGTCCGCTCGCCACTCTCGCTCCTGACCCTGGGCATCGTCCTCCAATGCCTCGCCTACGTGCCCTTCTATTTCGATGGCAACTACCCAGGAGGGGGGGCGCGCTTCCTGTGCGAGGTCATTCCGCTTTGCCAGGTACTCGTCGCCAGTGCCGCCATCGATCTCAGAATCGGCCGCCTGGTGGCGCCCGTCTCCATCGCCGGCTTCCTGCTGCACGCACGGCACGGGCACGAACAGCTGCGTGACCGCGAAGGTGGACGCCCCATGTTCGAGCCCTCCGTCCTTGCTCAAGCCGGCGTGAAGCGCGGCCTCGTTTTCGTCAGCACCGATCACGGCTTCAACCTCGGCCACGATCCTACGGTGAGCGACCCGAGCCTGGGCCTCGTCGTAGCCCGCGGACGAGGCGACGCCCACGACCGCGACCTCTACGAGCGCCTGGGCAAACCCGCCACGTTTCGCTACGAGTACTCCGCGAGCAAAGCGACGCCACCCCGCGTATTGGCCTTTGTTCCCGCCGAGACCACGCGTTATGAGGCTGAGGCCGAATGGCCCGCCCTCGTCTCTGGCGGAGGGGCCTATCCGATCCGCCTGCCGTGCGCATCCGGCGGCGCTGCGCTCCGAGTGTTCCCCGGCGTCGCCGTGACCCTACCGAGGGGCCGGTCCGGGACAAGCCCCGCAGCGCCAGAGATTGGTTGGGCTAGCAGCCGCCCCGGAACCGCGATGGTGAGCGTGAGCATCGGCGACTCGGCTCCCTTGAAGTTCTCGGCCGCTGGGCCCGGCTGCAGCAGTTGGCGACTGGGTGACACGCTTGCGGTCGGGGGAGGGCCTGTGGTCCTTCGAATGCTGCACGGTGAGGGGGCCATCGACTACGTCTCTTGGTAGGAGGCCCGCCAGGCTCCACCGGCGACCAGCGTAACCCGCCGCGGCCCGTCACGGGCGGGGACTACCCGGCATAACCCGTTGACAATCCAGACTTTAGGGGAGACCATCCCATCAACTAGTTAGCGTTGGTTCACCGTCTGAGGGAGGCGACCCGCGAATGACCAAGAGCGAGCTCATCGAAGCCATCGCAGCCCGCGGCGAGCTGACGAAAGCGCGTGCCGAGATGGTCGTCAACTGTGTCTTCGACGCTATGACGGAAGCGCTGCAACGTGGCGAAGGAATTGAGATTCGAGGCTACGGAAGCTTCACCGTCCGCCCGTACAAGCCCTACGCCGGTCGCAACCCCCGCACCGGCCAGCCAGTTCCTGTGCCGGCGAAACGACTACCGTTCTTCAAGGTGGGCAAGGAGCTGAAGGAGCTCGTGAACGACAGTCGGCACATCCCCATCACGGGCGGTGACGACAGCGACGACGACGACGACGACGACGACAGCAACGGCGACAAAGAGGCGTGACGCCGATGGCCTCACGCCGATAGGCGCGCGTCCCGATGGACCTCGGACGACGAGCGGCACTTGTTGGTGCGCTTTCGCTGGCTTGCGGATCGCCGGCGCCGCGCACGCCGGCAGCGGCTCGGCCACGCTACAGCGGGAGGCTCGAGGACTACGTGCCTGCCGCGGGGCTACGCTGGCTCGCCCGCTTCGCGCCGACAGAGCTAACCGGGAGCCCCAGTTTTCGGCCCGCGCTCGACCTGCTGTTCACTACCGAGCGGCGCAAGGCCTTCGCCGCGACGACCGGTTTCGAGCTCGATTCACTGTCGCAAGGGCTGATTGCCGGCTTCGACCTGGGAACCCTCTACCTGGCGGAGCTCCCCACCGCGACCGCCGCGCGCGCGCGCGCGCTGTTCGACCGACGCCAGCTGCGCGGCGCTTCGGCGAGAACGCCCGACGCCGGCATTACCGTTCTGTCTGGAATCGCCGGGGCTACGCCGATTGCTTTGGTCACGCTTGACGAGCGGGTGGTGGCCTACGGCGCCGGCGATCCGCAGCTGTGCCGCATCGTCGAGGCGTTTGCGCTTGGCAAACTCAAGGCCAGAACCGCGTTTCAGGGAGCCGCACTGCGGGGACTCGATCCCCGCCCCCGGCTCGCACCCGTTTCGGTCCATGTCCCCGGACCCTTTACCGAAAGGTGGCAAGAAGCAGCAGGTGGACTTGGCTCCGTCGCCACCGCCCTCACCGCACAGCTCACGCCCAAAGGTGACGCTCACGCCCTGCTAGAGCTGACGTTGCATGGCGACTTCAGTCAGCCCGGCGCCGCGGAGCGGCTTCGAGCTACCTACATGTCGGTTGCCCAAAGCTCCACCGGAGCCCTCCTCGACCTCGGCAGCGCTTCCCAAGTCGAGGTGGAGCAAACGGACGAAACGATCCGTCTGCGGGTGGTGCTGCCGCTCACCCGGCTCGCACAGGGGATCCACTCGGCAACTAGTGGTGATCTCGAGGAAATCCTTCGGCTTTCGCCCACGCCGGGCTTGCCGCCTCCACCTACCTAGGCTTGGTGAACACCCGATAAATTGCAGCGATTTCGACGATCTATGCGATGTAGGTTGGGATGGATTCGATTGACCGAGCAATGCCGATAATGTTACGACCGGCGCTGTGCTGCACTGCGGCGAGCGGGATGAACGAACGGCAGCCTGCGCTTGAGCGTAGGTGGGCAGAGGTGACTTCGTGGTGAAGCCGAAGTCGCGAGGCGGCCGTGTAGCCGCGCCTGCACTTGTCGAGCGTTTAGCACCCGCGCCAGCAGGTCAGGAGGGCAATTTGTCGGTTGAAACCATTCGCATCAACTTCAAGGCAGGCGACATGGCGGTACACCCCGCGCATGGCGTCGGCGAAGTCCAGCAGATCGAGGATCGAGACTTCGGCGGAGGCCGAAAGACCGCCTGTTACGTGATCAAGATCCGCGACAGCGGGCTGAAGGTCATGGTGCCGACGGAGGCAGCCTCGCGCGTCGGCTTGCGCCCCGTGATGAAGAAGAAGGAGGCGATGAAGATCTTGGATATCTTGCGCGCCCCTGAAGTCGCGGTGGATCTGCAGCCCTGGAATCGGCGTTTCCGCGCCTATACGGAGATGCTGAAGAGCGGACTTCCCTCGGAAATCGCCAAGGTCTTGCGGGACATGTACCGGCTCAAATTCGACAAGGACCTGTCTTTCGGCGAACGCCGTCTCTTGGATCAGGCGCGCAGCCTGCTCGTGCAAGAGCTAGCGCTGGCCAAGAAGATCCTACCGGCCGCCATGGAAGGCGAAATCCAGCAGATCTTCTCAGCCTAGCGGCTTCCGCTGGCTGCCAGATCCCCCCAGGCGGGCCCAGCGCCTGGGCTTGCCCAGGCCGGGCTCGTCCCGAGCTGGGACTAAAGAGAAGTGGGCGAAGGCCGCTCCTGAGTCCATGGACTCTCGCGCACTACTGGCGCTCGGCAAGTTTCGTCGTGACGAGCGGGCTGCGCTAGCCGTCGCCGCAGAACAGGCGGCTTTCCAATTGCACGCCGTGGACACTAGCGAGGAGGCTTCGGATTGGCTCTCCAATCACGACGCCCACGCCGCGTTGCTTGAGAGCCAGCACTCGGAAAGCTTGGCGGTGGAGGCTCGCAGCAGCGCGCGCCACGTGCGCTTGCCAATTCTCGCGCTCTCGCGCGGCGTGTCCGACCTGGCTTTTACGGATGCGTTTAGTTGGGGTGCGGACGATGTTCTGCCATTCGGGGAGGTGAGGCCGCTCCTCACGCGCCTTCGCAGCCTGCCCAGGGAGCCCATGGAGCTGGTGAAGGCGGGTCGCGGCAACGCCCTGGTCGCTGAAGCGGACCGCACGAGACGAACCGTCCTAGCACGCGTCCTGCGCAACGCCGGCTACTCGGTGAGCTTCGCTGTCACGGCCGAAGACACGGCACGTTTCTCGGAGCAGCAGGACCTGACCTTGGCGGTAGTGAACGCAGAACTACTGCCGAATGCGCACGCAGTCATTGCGCGAGCTCGGGCGAGCGGCAGCAACGCGACGTTCATCTTGTCCGCGGCCCCCCGTGAGCTGCGTACGATGCGCGAAGGCCTGGCGGATCTGACCGGGGTGGCCGCGATCGATGGCTACGCGGCGCCGGAGAACGTGCTGTTCGCTTCGAATGAGCTGCGTGCCGGTGGAGTCAATAACCGCAAGAGCCCGCGCCTGCTCTACGGCACGACCGTGGCCTTTCGAAGCGCTGGTCGCGAACGCGACGACCTGGGCTTCACGTACAACGTCTCAGCCGGAGGTCTCTACGTCCGAACCATGGCTCCGCCGGACGATGACGAAACCTGGATTGAGCTCCGACCACCGCGCACCGAAAAACTCGTACGCTTGGTGGTCAAGATCGCCTGGCGCCGACGCTTCAATCACAACGAAAACGCTACTGTGCCTCCGGGCTTCGGTGCCAGGATCGTGGACGGCGCGCGCGCCGACCTCGAAGGCTGGGAAGCCGGCTACCAGACGATGGCGACCGCGCTCGGCTAAGCCTTTCGACAGCCACCCCAGCCACTGTGTAGGCTGCGGGCATGAAGATATACACCGGCACCGGCGACGCCGGAGAGACGGGCCTGTTTGGTGGCAAAAGGGTCCGGAAGGACGACGTGAGGGTCGAGGCCTACGGCACGATCGATGAGACCAACGCCGCCATCGGCGTGGCGCGTTCCCTCCGGCTATCTTCGCGCGTCGACGGCGTGCTACTGGAGGTCCAGGCGGATCTCTTCACGCTCGGCTCCGAGCTATCGTCAGCCCCCGGCCATGCGACGAAACTCGGCATTGCGCTCCTCAGCGAGGCGGACTCAGCACGACTCGAGAAGGCCATTGACGAGGCCGAGGCGGAGCTCTCGCCGCTTAAGAACTTCGTGCTTCCGGCCGGGTCGCCTGGCGCCGCCGCGCTCCACTTAGCGCGGACGATCGCGCGGAGGGCTGAACGACGCGTGCTGACGCTCGCCGGCCGCGAGCCGGTGCGGGCGTCCGTGCTTATCTACCTGAATCGCCTGGCCGATCTGCTATTTGTCTTGGCTCGCCTCGCGAACCGGGAGGCCGAGTTGGCTGACGAGCCCTGGGCACCACGCGGCGTGCGGCCCTGACGGCGCTTCCTGCCCAAAAAGCGCCCAGGTTTTCGCGAACGGCGGCCGAATCCTCGACTACGATGGCGGCCGTGGCCATCAGAAAGATCGCGCAATTGGGCGAGCCCGTCTTGCGACGAGTCGCGCGCTCGCTCACGCTGCCAGAACTCCGCAGCCCCGCGATTCAGAGTCTGATCGACGACATGATCGAGACTATGCGCGATGCCGACGGCGCGGGCCTCGCCGCACCGCAGGTCTACGAGTCACTCCAGCTCGTCGTCATCCAGCTCAGTAAGAATCCCCGCTATCCCGACGCCCCCGAAATTCCGCTGACGATCCTGGCCAATCCCGTGGTGACACCCGCCGTCGCAAGCCCCACCGGAACCCTCGCTGACGAGGATTCGATCCTGATGTACGAGGGTTGCCTGTCGGTGGCCGGACTGCGCGGCCAAGTTCAGAGGCCACGGCGGGTGAGCGTTCAGGCCCTCGACCGCTTGGGCACGCCGCTCGCGTTCACGTGGGAAGGCGTTCCGGCAAGCGTCGTGCAGCACGAGACTGACCATTTGCACGGGGTGCTCTATGTGGACCGTGCCGCCCCAAGGACGCTCACGTTCTTGCGGGAGTACGAGCGCCACGTACCTCGTGACGCCCGTGTCATCGATCGAGGCGTGGCGTGAGCAGACTCGCTCCTGGCGACCTCGTTTCGGGAAAATACCGAATCGTGCGGCTGATCGGCGACGGCGGCATGGGGGTCGTGTTCGAGGCGCGCCACGAAATCCTGGGCTCCGGGGTGGCGCTCAAGTTCCTGCACACGGAGCTCGCGAAGCGCCCTGGGTTATCGCAGCGTTTCCTCCAGGAAGCGCGGGTCTCGGCCACGATCCAGAGCCCTCACGTGACGCGCGTGACCGACGTCGACACGGCTCAGGACGGCTCCCCGTACCTGGTCATGGAGCTTCTGGCCGGCGAAGCTTTGCAGGCCTTGCTCGATCGCAGCGGTAAGTTGGCTCAAGAGCAAGCCATCGACTTCGCGCTCCAGATCTTGGCGGGACTGGAGGCGGCGCACGCCACCGGCGTCGTGCACCGAGATCTGAAGCCCGACAACGTGTTCATCACGCCCACCAGCGGCGGCCCGCTCCTGAAGCTCATCGACTTCGGTATCGCCAAGCTGAGGGCCTCGAGTGAATACAACAAGGGCCTGACGCGGGCCGGCACCGTGATGGGAACGCCGGAGTACATGGCGCCCGAGCAG
>JANNWK010000780.1:0-1953 GCA_031408355.1 Myxococcales bacterium | reverse complement strand
GCCGCCACCGCCGCCGCCACCGCGGAAGCCACCGCCACCGCCGCCGCCGCCGCCGCGCTGCGGGCGCTCCTCGGCCTCATTGACGCGCAGCGGACGACCGTCAAGGTCGGCGCCGTTCATCGACTGGATGGCTGACTGAGCCTGCTCATCCGAAGCCATGGTGATGAAACCAAAGCCACGCGAGCGGCCCGTCTCGCGATCGGTCACGACGTGTGCGTCGGTGACCTCGCCTGCGCCGGCGAATGCTTGGCGTAGGACGTCCGTAGTGGTGTGAAAAGATAGATTGCCGACGTAGAGGCGGTTGCCCATTTGTGTTTTTCTCGTTCGTTGAGGCTCTCGAAGTATCCGCTACCGAGCAGCGTACTGCCTGCCATCCAATGAGCCTTCGGGATCGGAAAGGAGGTCGCGACGAAGGAATCTCGCCGCTTTTCCACACCTGGTCTCCTGACTAGTTGACGCGGTCCCGAATCGAACGAGAGAGCGGCGAATCGTCTCGAGTAACGTGGCGTGGCAGCGCCCCTTTTACTCTAACTGTCGGCGCTGTGCAAATCCCTCAGAATCAGGCGGGGTTAGGGGCAGACTCCGCCCGGCGACAATTACATTTCCCTACATGGTGACCGCGCACTGCCTGCCGGCCCACGGTCCACCTTGTCAGCGTGGGGTCTTGCGCCGGGCGGGCGCTTGCCCGGCAGCAAAGGGCAGTTCGATCTGCGCGGGATTCTGCCTTCGGGTCGCCCCCTCGTCGCGCGCCAGCAGGGTTTCTTCCTGGCGCAGGTCGGCCTCCACCACTTCCTGGTTGTCGAAGGCGAAGGCCAGCGCGTCGAGGACCTTCGCCGGGCCAAGCTGCGGGTAGCGTTTCAGGATCCGCTCGAGGCTGACGCCTCCGCGATAGAACGCCCAGAGACGCCTGACCGGCACGCGCGAGCCGACGACGTAGGGGCTGCCGCCCAGGACGCCGGGATCGACGCGCACGTGCGGATGCGGGACGAGGACGATCGGTAACGGCACGTTCAGCTCCTTGGAAAGCGCCAGACCCTGGAGCCTTACCCCCGCTTCGGGTGGGCGAGAAGCCCGAGCTGGCCTTAACCGTGTCAGTTCACGATTTTATGCCGTTTCCGAGCGTGGTCCAGGGGTTCGCTTTGGGCTACTGGCGTTCGATCACCGCGCGGTGTTCCGAAAACGTGCGACTGAAATGATGGCGCCCCTCACCGCGCGCCACGAAGTAGAGGTAGTCGGTGGCTGAAGGCTGGAGCACCGCGCGCAAGGCTCCTTCGCCCGGGCTCGCGATCGGGCCTGGAGGCAGGCCGGCATGGCGGTAGGTGTTGTAGAGGTTGCTAGTGTCGCGCAGCATCGCGGGTGTCGGGCGTCCGGGGGTGCAGCTGGCGGGCTGCGGCTGCTGCACGAGGCAACCGTAGGCCGCTGTTGGGTCCGACTGCAGCATGCGCAGGGGGCGAAAGCTCGGTTCCACGAGTCGGTTGAGAAACACGCTGGCGATCAGCGGTTTTTCCTCGGCGCGCGCCGCTTCCCTTTCGACCACCGACGCTAGGGTGACCACGTCGTGCTCGCTCAAGCCATGCTGCTTGCTGCGGGCGTCGAACGCCCCGCCCAACGCGACGCGGAGCCGCGCTAGTCGCGCTCTGGCTTCGGTCACGAGCACACTGGCGACGGCGGAAGGCTCGCTGTCGGCGAAAAGCTCGTAGGTTGCTGGGAACAAGTAGCCCTCGAGACTAGGTCCGTCCACGTTGAGCTTCTTGAGCAGTGCTGGGTCGTGCACGGTTCGACGAAAGTCCTCTGCGTCGCAAACGCTCTGTTGTTCGAGTCGCGCAGCAAGCTGCAGGTGGTTGAAGCCCTCCGGCACTACGAGGCGCACTCGACCCCGCGCCGGCAAGCGTGCCAGGCGGCGCAACAGTTCGCGCGTCGAGAGGTCGTCACGCACCACGTGAGGGCCCGCCG
>JANNWK010000779.1:0-5082 GCA_031408355.1 Myxococcales bacterium | reverse complement strand
GTGAGATCCGCGGTCACGCGTCGCATCGCCGAAAAGTATCCGGCAGAGATCAAGGCATGGCCGGAGGTCCACACCCCGCGTCAACAAGGCAGCGACATTGCTGATTACCCACTGTTTCCAAATGTGGCGTGGCGTGAGGGTACACCTGGTGACGTACAGACGCAGAGGGCGCTCAGCCCACTCTCCGCAAGCCGGGATCGGCCTAGCCGAACCGTTCTCTACGAATGGAAACTCGTGCTCCTAGGCGTGCTGATGCTCTCGTGCATTGCCTATTGGGTGTTCTTTGCCAGCCTACGCGGCATCGTTCCAGAGACGCGCCTTCGTGCGGCCAAAATACCGAAGGGTACCTACGAGCACATCATCAATCATTTGGAGAAGAAGCTAAACACCTTCCCGAAGGAGTTAGGGTTTAGCGTCGTTCTAGACAACGTGGTCTCGGAAGGGTCCATACAGACGGTCGAGCAGATTCGAACCGGCGAGGTCGACATTGGGATAGTGCAAGCCAACTGCGCCATCCCACGGGAGCACTGCGGCGCGATAGGCACACTCTACAAGGAGGTTTATCTCTTCTTCACGAAGCTCACCCACAGTGTGGATTTCTATGCTCTCGCGCAGTCGACGAATGAGGGTTCCAACACCTTTCGCGTCGCATGCTTGGGCAAAGGGAGTCAGTCGTACGCCGACATGGATTTCATCCTTGCGCACTATGGCTTTCAGCGCGAGAAGGTGGAGGTGGTTCCCGGAAACTATGAGAAGTCACTTGAGCGCCTTTCCTCTGGAGCGGTAGACGCTGCCTTCTTTGTGACTGGACTGCAGAGCGAGACCGTAAGACGAGTAGCCAGAATGCCAGGGGTGCGTTTAATGGATTTCCCAGACGCCGAGGGGTTGCTCCAGAACATGAAAGGTGTGGCCAAGTACCAGGTTCCGAGCGGCACCTTTGGCGCCGCTCCTGGGCCTCGCCCGCCATCACCCGTTCAGACGCTCTTCACGCCGGCGGTGCTAGTTGCCAGCACAAGTGTCAATGACGAAACCATTCGCCGGCTGACCGGTACTCTGCTCGAGCATCGTGCTGAGATCGGAAGCGGAATGCCACTGCTCGACATCGAATCGATTTCCCCCAGACTTGGCGTCCCAACACATCCGGGCGCTGACGCTTTCATGCAGAAGCGCTTCCCCTTCTACGTCGCATACAAGTCTCTTCTACAACTAATTCTCAGCGTCCTGGTTTTCCTTGTCTCGCTAGCCATCGCGGGTCGTGACATCGCCACGCGACGATCCCCCCGTGCCAACGTGACGTGAGACCGATCTAAGCTCAGCGGCCTTCCGGCCCGCGGCCCCGAACATTTCGGCGCACCTATCACCCGAATTTGGCGCGAATTTCCGCCCTGCCCCAGCTCGCAACTTCCGCCTCCGTCGTTGATTTTCCTAGACTCCCGACCGGCGTCGTTGATTCCGTGGCCGGCACGCACGCAGCCATCTGGCTCCGTCTCAACGGCGCGCCGCCTTCCGACGCGAGTCACGACGAAGCGGCGCTTCTGATCATCACGGCGCTTGCCGACGAATGCGCCGCCAAGGGGCTGCCCGGCGTCGCGCTCTATCCGCACGTTGGCTTCTGGCTCGAGCGTGTGGGGGCGCCGTGCGGCCGAAGGCGGCAGCGACCTGAACGCGACGCTCGCGGCGGCCAAGCCCTACCTCAAGGTCGTGACCCTGACTGGCGCGGAGCCGACTCCGTCGACCTTACCGCTGGGTAGCGGCGGCTACGACGTCGCTCCGTCGTTCGACGCGATCGCCGCGCTCCCATTCGCCGGTCACGCCGGCCGACAGGGCTGCAGCATCGACGGTGTAGGGCGCACGCCGAGCACGAGCCGGCCGCAAACCCGGGCGAGCGAAACCTGACCCACTCTGGGTGCGTGGACAATCCCTAGCTTGAACGCGCATGTGCGTGCAGGCCGCCGCGACCGGACCCAGGAGCAAACATGAGAATCGACCGGAACCTGAGTCTTTTTCTGGTCATCGGTCAGTGCCTTGCCTGCACCGGTTCCGTCGACGGGGACAAAGCCTCGGACCCCGGTAAGGACCCCGGTTCGGGCACCGGATCCGAGCCTGCCGTTGCCGGAGTGGTGGGGGCTTGTGAAAAAACCGGCGACCCTGGCTTCGTCGGCATGCGCCGCCTGACTCGCAGCGAGCTCAACCACACCCTGCAAGATGTGCTGGGCGACTCGACGAACCCTGCGGACGTCCTGCCCAACGAAGACAGCCTGTTGGCCGCGCAATCGGCTGTCAGTGCCCTAGCCTTCGAAAAACTGGAGGCGGTGGTGAGCGCTGCCGTGGAAGCGGCCTGGCAACGCGACCTCGCCAACCCTCAAATCAGCTCGGCGAAGCTACGGCGCTGTGACCCTCTCACGGAGGGCGCAGCCTGCGCCGAGCGCATCGTGACCGAGCTCGTGCGCCAAGCGCTGCGAAGGCCGGTGACGCCAGCAGAGCTTGCTCCGTTTCTAGCGCTGGTCCAGCTGGCCCCGGCCCAGGGCGACACGCTCGATGTGGGGGTCAAGCTGGCCGTGAAGGCCGCGCTCCTCGACCCCGAGTTCGTGTTCCGCGTCGAGGCCGATACGGACGCCGCTCCCGTGCGTAGCCTGAGTGCTCACGAGCTTGCCGCGCGACTTTCCTTTTGGCTTTGGGAGACCACCCCGGATGACCCCCTCTCGCAGCTGGCCGATTCAGGGAAGCTGAGCGATGCCGCTGTCGTGCAAGAGCAGCTGATAAGAATGGTCAGCGACCCGCGAGCAGAGCGGTTCGCCGATGGTCTCGGAATGCATTGGCTCGGGGTCAGCTCACTGCAGGTGGCTCAGCCGAACGCCGCGCTGTATCCAAATTTCAACGAAGAGCTACGGAGCGCGATGGCGGCCGAAACGACCAGCTTCCTTCGCGCGTTCTTCGCCGAAAACCTACCCGCACCTGCGATCGTCAACGCGGACTTCACGTTCCTCAATTCAACGCTGCGCTCGCATTACGGCTTTCCGGAGCAACCGGGCAGCGGCGCCGAGTTCCAGAGGGCCACACTCCCGGACGGCGTGCGCCGTGGCATTCTGGGTCATGCCAGTGTCCTGACCATGACCTCGGCGGCGACCCGCACGTCTCCGGTCAAGCGAGGCAAGTGGCTGTTCTCGAAATTGCTCTGCGGACAAATGCCACCGCCGCCGCCCGTGGTCGACATCTTGTCGGAGGAGGCGGAGGCCGCGGAGACGGAGCGCGAGCGACTGGCCGTGCACCGGGCCAACCCAGCCTGCGCGGGCTGTCACAATATTTTGGACCCCATCGGTCTTGGTCTGGAGAACTTCGACGGCATTGGGCGCTATCGTGAGCAGTACGACAATGGTCGTGCCATCGATCCCGCCGGACAATTCGCAGGCGGCGGCAGTTTCGCAACGCTCGTGGAGATGCAGGCTCTGCTCGTGGCCGACCCGCGGGTGGCGACCTGCGCGCAGGGTCGCGTATTCACCCATGCTGTCGGCAGGGAGCCCCACTGCCCGCCCTCCGCGGCCGATCTGAATCGCACGGGCTTGAAGGACATCGCCCTAAAAATTGGCTCAGAACGAGCCTTCACTCATCGCCGCGGCGAGCTCGAAGGAGACCTGCAATGATCCGCAAATTCGAGCTGTCACGGCGCGCCATGTTGCGCGTCGGGAGCATCGGCATCGCTTTGCCTCTGCTAGAGCCGATGCTGCCCCGAACCGCCAGCGCTCAGGACGCGGCCACGCCAAAGAGGCTGGTCGTACTGTCCAAGCCAAACGGCTGCAACGTGAAGGAGCTCACACCCAGCAGCCTGGGTGCGGCATTCGGCCTGACCTCGTCGCTCGAGCCTTTGGCCGCGCTCAAGGATCAACTGGTCGTGGTGAGTGGCCTGCACAACGATGTGGCAGGGCCCGCCGTGAACCTTCACCTTGCCGGCCTCGCGGCGCTGCTCTCCGGTGTTCGGCCTGACGGCAGCAACATTGCCATGACCATGGATCAGGTGCTGGCGGAGGCGTGGCGCGGTCAAACCAGCTTGCCGTCGCTGGAGCTCGGAGGCGACATGAGCTCCGGAGAGTTCGCCAACAACTCCGGCCAAATTTGCGAGGAGCTGCCCTGCTCGACTGCTTGGGCGATCTCGTACGGTGCGGGCGGGCAGCGCAAACCGACCGAGATAAGCCCTCAATCGGCCTTCGATCGGGTGTTCGCTGGCGGCCCGCCGCCCATGCCCGGCTCGGTGGCTACGCCCGAGCCGTCGTCTACGGGTAACGCGGAGCTGGCTCGGCTCCGCGCTTACCGCAAGAGCATTTTGGACCACGTCAACGCTCGGACGAAGGCGCTGCAGGCGCGGCTGGGCAAGTCGGATCGTTTGAAGTTAGACGGTTACCTCAGCGCGATCCGCGAGCTCGAGCAGCGCATCGAGAGCTTGCCGTCAGGCGGCGGGGGCGGAGTGCGAGGGCCCGGCTGCCAAGGCGCGATCCCGCAGGGCGAACTCGGCGCGTACGAAAGCTATCCAGCGCGACTCGAGGCGTTGCTGGACGTCACCGCATTGGCGTTAGCCTGTGACGCGACTCGCGTCGTCACGTTCATGCTCGCGGAAGCCGAAAGCGAGTACACGTTCGGCGTGCCGGGCGTCAGCGCGGGCGACGGTCACCACGGCACGTCTCATCACGGCGGCGAGACCGCCAAGCTGGCCCGCGTTGCGCAAATCGATCGCTGGTACGTGGAGAAAGTGGCGTACCTTGCGGCCAAGCTCAATTCGTTCGGAGAGGGCACGAGCAGCGTGCTGGGCAACACCGTACTGCTCCACACCGCGGAAATGGGCGATGGCGATATGCACTCGTACTTCGACATGCCCGTCGTGCTCGTGGGAGGACAAAACGGCCTCTTGCCCAGCAGCCGACACGTCAGGGCCGAAGGGCGACCGATTGCGGACCTCTACCTTTCTCTGTTCAACTCCCTCGGGGTTCCGAAAACCTCATTCGGCAACGGTACGGCAGCGCTGACCCTCGACGCTTAGCTGAGTCTCTCGGTCTCATGTTTGATGGTTAGGCCCAGGTTCCTGGCGCGGGC
>JANNWK010000778.1:0-2630 GCA_031408355.1 Myxococcales bacterium | reverse complement strand
CGGATCGGCGGCTGAAAGCGCGCCGGGACCTGGCCAGCGTCGAAACAGCTCGGGAGTGAGCTTGTTCACCATGACGTCAGTGCTTTGGGCCGACAGCACCGTCGCCACCAAGAGTTCGAAGGGGTTCTTGTGAACCAGCTCACAATGGGCGTCGGGGTGCCTGGCTCGCAAGGCACGGTAGAGAGCCTGGGCGTCCGCGGGCGTCGCCGGGCGCGAAGCCCGCTTCACGGCGGCGGTTTGGCCTGGCTTCGACGCCCGCGTTGGCGCCTTGCGGGCCTTCTTCGCCCTAGCCTTCTTGGCCGCCATCACCGTCATTGCCGCCACCGGTCTCGGACGGGTTCGGCGGTTCGCTGCCGCCGCTCGGTTCAGCCTCGCTCTCGCTGGCTAGCTCAGACGGGAGCTCGTCGTCGCTACCGGGTTCCTCGTCGATACCGGGCGCGTTTGCTTCGCCGATGGGCTCAATGGCCACGACCCGCTCGTCGTCGTCGATGCTCATCAACTTGACGCCCTGCGTGTTGCGGCCTGTCTCGCGGATACCTTCGACCGGCGTGCGGATGGTCTGCCCGCGATCGGTGATGAGCATGACCTCGTCGCCGGCTTTGACCATGGCGATGCCGATGACCGGCCCGTTGCGGTCGCTGCACTCGATCAGAATGATGCCCTTGCCGCCACGATTCTGGCTGCGGAACTCCTCAAGCGGCGTGCGCTTGCCGTAGCCGCGCTCGCAGACCGCCAGCACGAACTGGCGCTCGGGATCTGTGCGCGCGAGCCCCACGACCTCGTCGCCGGGGGCCAGTTCGATGGCCTTTACGCCCGCGGTATTGCGTCCCATCGGTCGCACGAGCTGCTCATCAAAACGGATCGACTGCCCCTGCTTGGTGGCGATCAAGAACTCCGCCTTGCCGTCGGTGACGGTAGCGGTGAGGAGCGAATCGTTTTCGCCGATCTTGACGCCGATGATCCCCTTCTCACGGTAGTTCTCGTATTCGATAATCTCCGTCTTCTTGATCTGCCCGCCGCGCGTGATAGTCGTGACGTAGCAGCCAGCCTCAATGGCCGTGACCTGCGTGATGGTGGCCACTTTTTCTTCCGGCGAAAGCTCCAGGAAATTGACGATGGCGCGGCCCTTGGCGTTCCTGGCGGCCAGCGGGATCTCGTAGACCTTCTTCACGAAGACTTTGCCGTCGGTCGAGAAGAAGAAGACGAAGCTGTGGGTGCTGGCGATGAACAGCTGTGTGACAAAATCGTCCTCACGCGCCTCCATGCCGCGGTTGCCCTTGCCGCCCCGCTTCTGGGCCTTGTAGGTGCTCACCGGGGTACGCTTGATGTAGCCGGTGTGCGAAATCGTGACGACCATGTCCTCTTCTTGGATCAGGTCCTCGATCTGGATTTCGGCCTCGTTATCGACAATTTCGGTGCGGCGCTTCTGGCCGTGCTTCGCCTTGACCTCCTCTAGCTCCCCGATGATCAGGCTCATGAGCACCTTTTCGTCGGCCAGAATGGCCCGGAGTCGGGCAATTTCCACGGAGAGCTCGCCGTACTCGGCTGCCAGCTTTTCCTGCTCGAGCCCCGTCAAGCGGGCCAAGCGCATGTCCAGAATCGCCTTCGCCTGCCGTTCCGACAGTCGATAGTCACCGCGCTCCTTGGCGGCTTCGACTTCGCTATCCGGTCGCCCTGCGCGCCGCACGAAGTCCTCGAGACCCTTGAGCGGCAGTTGCATCAAGCGGCCCATGGCCTCCTCCGGGTCTCGCGACTCGCGAATCGTCTTGATCACCAAGTCGACCTCGGTGATGGCCATGCCCAGGCCTTCGATGATGTCGCGTTGGCCTTCGGCCTTGGCCAACTCGAAGCGCGTGCGACGGCTTACAACGTCGCGCCGGTGCTCGACGAAGAGCCGCAAGGTTTCCTTCAGGTCGAGGACTGCGGGCCGGCTGTCGACGATCGACAGATTGATGATGCCAAACGAGGCCTGCAGATCCGTCATGCGGAAGAGCTGGTTCAGCACCACCGTTGGGAAGACGTCCTTCTTCAGCTCCAGGACGAGGCGCATGCCATCGCGGTCGCTTTCGTCGCGTGCCTCGCGAATGCCTTCTATGCGCTTGTCACGCATCAGCTCGCCGATCTTGGCGTGAAGGCGAGCCTTGTTCACCTGGTACGGCATCTCCGTGACCACGATTTGCTCGCGGTCGTTGCTGCCCACGACCTTCTCGATTTCATGGCGAGCACGCATGATGATGCTGCCCCGCCCGGTCAAATAGGCCTGGGCGATGCCGGCGCGCCCGTAGATCAGCGCGGCCGTAGGGAAGTCCGGACCCTGAATGTGCTTCATCAGGTCGGCCACTGTTGACTCGGGCTGATTGATGAGCAGGACCGTGGCGTCGATGACCTCCACCAGGTTGTGGGGTGGGATGTTCGTGGCCATGCCCACGGCGATGCCGCCAGAGCCGTTGACCAGGAGGTTCGGGAAGCGCGCCGGGAGCACGTCCGGCTCCTCGGAAGATTCATCGAAGTTGGGCGAGAAGTTGACGGTGTCCTTCTCGATGTCGGCCAAAAGCTCAGCCGAGATCCGCGCCAGCCGACATTCCGTGTACCGGTAGGCGGCGGGCGGGTCGCCGTCGACCGAACCGAAG
>JANNWK010000777.1:0-3322 GCA_031408355.1 Myxococcales bacterium | reverse complement strand
GGACGATTCTGGTTGAGGGTGCCGTGCCCGAGCCGGCCAGTCGCTTCAAGGCTCAGGAGGTCGAGGGTGGGCGCGCTTTGGGACGGCTTGGCCCCTACCGGGCCGAAGTGAGCGACGGCGAGTTGACCGTTGGCGTTAGCGAAGGAGCGGTCTCCTTCGCCGGCATCGAGCTGCAGCATCTGAACTAGGCTTCCCGTGTTCTACCTATTTTTGCTTGGAGTCGCGGCGGCCGGTGGCGCTGTCTATTTGTTGCTGGTCGTGGGCCTGGTGCCTGGCCTGAAGGAGGAGCGCTTCGGCGTGCTTCAGCCCTTGCCCGACAACTTGGGGGTTTGGGAGCAGGACACGGAGAGCGACGAAGCGCGCGTGGCCCTTTCGCAAGGTGAGAAGCGCGAAGTGCGCTTCCTGTTCGAGGAAGGCGGCCTGTTTGGGGCAGGCAAGCTCGTGCGTCAGATACGCTTTCGCGACGCCCAGACGAACCAGATCTTAAGAGTGATACCGAACGAAATCGTGAAGCGCCAACGGCTTAGGCCGGGTGCCTGAAGGCCCGGTGTGACGCCGCTTTGGGTCGTGACCGCGCCAGGAGGGCTATTCTGGGCGGGCGACACGCCGTTTGGGTTGTTGTGACCTGGCTCGGTGCGCCATGAAAGCCAATCTCCTTCTCATCGACGACAGCGAGTCGCAGAGCAACCAAATCAGGGAGGCGCTGGAGCGCCTGGGCTATCAGGTGGCGCTCGCTTCGTCGGGCGTGGAGGGGCTGCGACTGGCCCGTTCTTCAGCGCCCGATCTGGTGCTGCTCGACGTGGTCATGCCAGATATCGACGGCTTCGCGGTGTGCCGTTGGTTGAAGATGAACGCGGAGACCCGCGATATCCCGGTGATCATGTTGACGGTGCGCAACGCGCTGGCCGATCGCGTCGAGGGGCTCCACATCGGGGCGGACGACTACCTGGCCAAGCCGTTCGACGACGTTGAGCTGGAGGCGCGCATCTTCGCGTCTCTGCGAGTGAAGGCTGCTCACAGCGAGCTGCGTGGGAGAAACCAGCAGCTGGAGTCGATGCTCCACAGCGTGGAAGCGCTGGCCAGCACCGACGCGCTGACGGGGCTGTTCAACCGCCGACGCTTCTCCGATGTGCTCAAACGCGAGTTTGCGGTCACCAAGCGCTACCGCAACACGCTCAGTTGCCTGCTACTGGATCTGGACCATTTTAAGCAGATCAACGACCGCTTCGGGCACGATGCGGGTGACCAGGTTCTCAAAGAAGTGGCTCGCAGAATCACGGGCTCGCTGCGCGAGGTGGATTTAGCGGCCCGCTATGGTGGGGAGGAATTCGTGATCTTGCTCCCGCATACCAGCAAGAAGGATGCGCGCATCGTGGCCGAGCGTGTGCTCAGCAACGTGCGCAAACAGGAGTTCACGTTCGGCGGCGAGACGCTGAGGGTGACGACCAGCATCGGCTGCGCCGGCAACTCCGACGTGATTTCGGACAACGCGGAAGACCTGGTCAAGGCGGCCGACGTCGCGCTCTACGAGGCGAAGAACGCGGGTCGCAATTGCGTGGTCATGTACGGCTCCAAAAGCGGCGACGGCGCGGCAGGAGACTCACTTTCGGCGCCTGCCATGCCCTTTCCGGGCTCGCTCCCGGCACCCGCCGGACCGTTCGCCGTGACCTTGAGCGGCGCTGGCATTCGACTGCCGAAAGGCTCCGGCGTACCGGCCACTTCTCCGCCGCCGGGCGACACTGCCTCGGCCGCCGCGGGGCCACCTACCTCGAGCAAACCCACGGACTGAGCCGCTCGACTTGGGGGTTGGTGGGGCGAGGGCCTTTTCGGCTGGCTCCAGGGGCAAACGGGGCCGCTTTCCACGTAAAGGCGGATGGGTCGAGCTTCGGATGCTAGATTTCGGCGGGTGCGTCCCGCTCGTTCCCTCGCGCCCTGGCTCGCCCTGTGCGGCCTAGCCTGGACTGCTCGGGCTTGCGCCGTTTTCCCAGACTCCGCGGTCCTGCCAGGCTCCTCCGCATCGGGGAGTGGCGGCCAGTCCAACGGCGGGGGAGGTTATCCGGAGCCTGAGGGGGGCGCGCCAGCTGGAGGCGGGGGCGATGCCGGCGCCGGTGCCCCCAGCAGCACGGCGGGGCAGTCGGGAGTCGGCGGGGACAGCACGCCCGGAGGAGCCGGAGGTGCGGGCGGCGCGCCCGGTTGCGCGGCGCCCGTGCAACATGTGCTCCTAGCGGTGGCCGACACGTGGATCGACGCGGGGAGCCCGACCAAGGCGCACGGTTCCGACGCGCAGCTGTTCGTCGACGGAGGCGCTTTGGAGCGGCGCGCGCTCGCGTCGTTCGTGCTGCCAGCGCTGCCGGCAGGGGCCACGCTTGTGCATGCCACGTTGGCTCTTCAGCTCCAGAGCAACGCGGACGCCACGCTTTCGACACGCACCCTGGCGGTCCATCGGTTGACGCAAGCCGTGAGCGAGTCACGCGCCACCTGGATCAACTACGGTACCGGCGCTAGTCGCAAGTGGACCCTACCTGGCGGCGATTTTGGTTCGCAGCTGGGCCAAACCCTGTTGCCGGCCGCGACGGCTTCAGGGCCCGTACAGTTTCAGCTTGAGCAGCCGCTGGCCTCTGTGTTCGGAGCGGAGCCGGTGGATCTAGACTTGATCGTCCGCGAGCTTTCCCCAGCCCCGGTCGCTCCCGCGGAGCTTGCCCTGGCGGCACCGACGTTGACCATCGAGTACTGCTCGCCATGACGGCGATCGAAGCTCCGTCACCCGCCGAAGAACGCGCCAGTGATTGGGCGCGCCGGCGGCGCTTTGGCCAGCCCTTGGGTCGCTATTTGCTAGGTAGTTTGCTTGGTTCTGGAGGGGCGGCTTCCGTCTATATGGCTCGGCTGGATGGTCCGCACGGGTTCGAGCGAGTGGTCGCGCTCAAGCTCGTTCACGAGCACCTGCTGGGCGACCGCGACTTCGTGGCCATGTTCTTGGACGAAGCGAACCTCGCCGTTCGCCTTCAGCATCCAAACATCGTTCATGTCTACGAGCTGTGTCAGGACGACGCTGCCATGTACTTGGCCATGGAGTACCTGCAGGGGCAGCCGCTCTCGCGCCTGTACCAGCGCGCCCAAGAGTGGCGGCAACCGTTGGCCTGCAGCTTGGTCGCGTGGATCGGCGCGCGAGCGGCGGACGCGCTCAGCTACGCTCACGAGCTGCGCGACGACGCAGGTGAGCCCCTCGGTATCGTGCACCGCGACGTGAGTCCGGACAACCTCTTCATCACGTATGACGGCCAAGTCAAGCTGTTGGATTTTGGGATCGCTCGAGCCGCAGGTC
>JANNWK010000776.1:0-1635 GCA_031408355.1 Myxococcales bacterium | reverse complement strand
AACCCTGGGGCGTCTGCAGGTGGGAAGACGAGCTCCCCTGCCCCGATCAAACCTGACCCCTGCAACAACATGAAAGCCACGTCTCCCCGATGCGGGACCGTAGCGGCGCGGGAGAAGCGCGCAACGACGGCGACCAAGGCCGCGGATAGGGTCGCACGTTCCCTTTGGGATCAAACGACTCCAGAGCCGACCCTGCCAGGCGCGAAGGTGAGCGACGTGGAGCACCAGGAGCATAGCGCCGCGATAATCCGGCGTAAGGATGGCACCCTGCGACTTGGGCAGATCGTGGTCGGCATGGCCGAGCATGTGGAGTTCGACTTGTACCGTGCCGAGGGAGAAATGCTGGTTGGTCTCATCCACACTCATCCCAGTGACGGGCCAGATCCATCGACTACCGACACCGAGCTTGCCAGGGAACTTAAGGTCCCGAGCTACATTTTGGTCCAGCCCGAGAGCAAGGGCGGCGCGCCGACGTTGGAGGTGTTCGAGCCAGCGATTGGGAAGCCCCGAGGTACCCTCACCGATGTACCATGAGGCGGCCTGAGCCACTAGCGCCCAATAGGGCACGCTGGCGCATAGTGGCCAGCACTCTCTTTCGGCACACGTTGAAACAACTGCAGGCGGGCGGTGTCTGACCGGGCTCATGTCCATCCGACCACTACAATCCATCAGCCGAGGGGCTTGGCGTTTCTTCTCGGGTGGGTGACGGGATTCGTGAGAGGACCAAAGCCCGGGAGTTGTCTAAACGAGTTCGCGATGCTTGGGGAAGCCCTTTTTGCGTTCGCGCAAGCCACGCCGGACGCGCGCCCAGCGGAGCTGGTCGGCCTGCGGCGTCGGTTGGCCTCGCTGGAGAGAATGCGCTGACGGAACTTGTCAACGCGCGTGAGACAGCGGTCACGTTTAATCTATGGAGGAAGTGCTGCGGTTGCGGGGGCTAGCGCCTCGCGTCGTGGCGTCTTCGCCGTGGCGTGAGGCGCCTTCTGAACTGAGCTTGCTACGAGCTCCGTCGGTGAGTTGATATTCGCCACGGTCGCGTCGCTGGCGACGGTGACGACCATGGCCTCGAGCGGGTTGATATGCACGCTGGCGGGCGGCAAGGCGGCTCTTGGTGCGCCGTTGGGGAAGCGTTCGGGGTGTGAGGCGTAGGCAGCGTCAAGCGCCGCCCGGCGCACAGCGTGCACCGCTGGCACTCGGCCGAAGAACACCTCGGCGGGCGTGAAGAGCCCGAGGCCGGAATGTTGGTGCTCGTCGTTGTGCCAGCCGAAGAACGTGCTCAGCCATCCACGGGCGTGGAGCAGACTCGCGAAGAAACCAGGATATGCAAGGGCGTCTGCGCCGAGCTGCGCAACATCTATGGGGCGCCCACCGAGCAAGCTGGCTTGGCCGAGCTCGATGCGTTCGAGGCCAAGTACGCGCAGGGCTTCCCAGCTGTCGCGTCGTCCTGGCGCAGCAACTGGGAGCGGATGCGACCATTCTTCGACTTCCCCGCGGACTTGCGTCGACTGATCTACACCACCAACGCGATCGAGTCGCTGAGCTTCCAGCAACGCAAGGTGACCAAGGCGAAGGGGCACTTCCCCAGCGACGAGGCAGCCATCAAGCACCTCTACCTATCCCCTCGAAACGCGGAAAGGA
>JANNWK010000775.1:0-1722 GCA_031408355.1 Myxococcales bacterium | reverse complement strand
GCGGTCGCATTTTACGTGCGACGGGGGGGTGCGCTCGCTAAGGTGGAGTTCTCGAGCTCCTCAATGACGCCGACGCCGACGCATCATCGAACCAAGCAGCTCCTGCTGGATACCGGTCTGGGCATGCTCCTCGAACGTGGTTACAACGACCTCGGTATCCAGGCGCTGCTGGCGGCGACGGAGCTGTCGAAGGGGTCCTTCTATCACCACTTCAAGGACAAGGAAGATTTCGCGCTCGCCGTCGTCGATCACTACATGGAGGTCGTTCATGCGGGACTCGATGAAGCGCTACTCGATCCCAGTCGCCCTCCGTTGCATCGCGTGCGTCGGTTCTTCGAGCTGACGCAGCAGCACTACAAGGCGCAAGGCTACATGGGCTGCCTGTTAGGAGGCCTCGGGCAGGAGCTCTCCGGCGTCAGCGAGGTATTTCGCAAGCGCATCGCGGCGTGCATCGGCGAAATTGCCAAGCGGCTGGGCGTCTGCCTCGAGGCCGCACGGCTCGAAGGCGCGCTCCCCCGTGACGCCGATCCCAAGCGGATGGCGAATCTGCTCGTCGATTGCTGGGAGGGCGCAGCACTACGCAGTCGCTTGCAAGGCAATGCGGCCCCGTTGACGGCGATGCTGGACTTTTATTTTCAGTCGGCCGCCACGCGCTGATGCGTAACGGGGTGGGCCAGGTGATCGCGGTGGAGGTAGCCGAACTGGTCGCGGTGGAGCCGGCCGCGTCAGCCGCCTGATCGAAGCCGCCGTAAATAGGCTCGGGCTCTCTGCCGAGCCTTCAACAAAGTATTACGGGTCGCCCGCACCATCGCGGATCTGAATCGCTACCGCTGCCGCTCGTGGTGACGGTCCTGCTGCACCATAGCGAGACGGGCTGGACGGCGGGGACGGGTTTAGCAGACCTGTTCGACTCCAAGCTGGCAGCGCACCCCGCGGTAGCGCCGTTCGTGCCGCAGCTGAGGTTCGCGCTGGACGATATCAGTGGCTTGACGGACGACGACCTCTCGGCGCGAGGGCTGGGCCTGGTCCCCACGCTGACCCTGTGGGCGCTGCGCGACGCGCGGTCGGCTGCCAGGTTCGGGGCGTCGCTCGTGCGCTTCACCCCGGCGCTGCGGGCCCTGGCGCTCGCCGAAGGCGGTGAAGAGGCGCTCTTCACGATTTTCCGCTACCTTTCGCTGGTCGTCGAAGACCTAACGCCGCAAATTCTTCACGCCGCCCTCGACAGAGCGGCCCCCGAAACGGAGCAAGTACTCATGACCCTCGCAGAACAATGGAAGGCCGAAGGCGAAGCCAAGGGCAAAGCTGAAGGCAAAGCTGAAGGCAAAGCTGAAGGCAAAGCTGAAGGCAAAGCTGAAGGCAAGGCTGAAGGCGCACGGCGCCTGTTGTTCCGACAGCTCGAGTTGAAGTTTGGCGAGGTGCCACGTGCAGAGCGCGAGCGTGTCGAGCAGGCGGATGAAGACCAGCTCCTGCTCTGGAGCGAGCGCATCCTTACTGCCGAGTCGCTGTCCGCGTTGCTGACTCGTTGAAGCGCTGGGGGACGTCGAAGAACACGTCGAGCATTTCGAGCGTGCACTGTTCGTCCAATGGAGTGGTGATGACGCCCGGCCATCTGCGCGGCGAGCGCACCAGGCGGCGGCGACCCATCTCCACCAGCCGACCCCTAGCCTTAAGGGGGCAGGCCGGGTCAGGCGCCCAGCTGGGCGCCTCAAGCCAGGCCTATCC
>JANNWK010000774.1:0-9970 GCA_031408355.1 Myxococcales bacterium | reverse complement strand
GCCGAGACCAATCGGTCCACCATTGCCGCTCCACGCCGCTGCTTTCAAGGCGACCATCGCTGCTGCATGCTGGACGAGCATCACTAGATCGCGTCGTGCATGACTTCGATATTGGTTGACGTCTGTCTCACCGTTGACGGGATAGTCCGAATAGCCGTTGCCCTCACGCGGTTCGAACGTGATGAGCTCCTCGCAAAAGGACTCCACGCCAACGCAGACTGCTGGAGGCGCCTCGCTGGTGTCAGGTATTGGACCCGGCGGTACCCCGTCCGGACACTCGCTGCCGTTCCCGCCGACTTGTGCGCCGGAACATTGCCCCGCTCCGGCGCCGCCGTTCTCGACCGCTCCGCCTAAGCCGCTTTCGCCGCCGGGAGCGCGGTCGGGATCGCGCGCGCCTCCGGCTCCCGCCAACCCTTGCTCACCCGGGTCGCCTGCAGATCCCGCGGGCTCGCCAGCGCCGCCCGCAGTCGTCTCGCCTCCCTGCGCTCCCGCTGCGCCTCCCTGCGCTCCCGCTACGCCTCCCTGCGCTCCCGCTACACCTCCCGGCGCTCCCCAGCCATTCGTTGAGTCATCCGAGCAGGCTCCGAGCAGCCCAAGAGCGAGCGCAACGCTGACGAGGGCGAACCGCGACCTTCTCATGGATCCCGCGCATCGAAGATGTCGCGACTCGCGTTGCGTGCGACAAAGGCCGCGAGCTTGCCCGCCGCAAGTTCGTGTCGATCGACGACAGCGATCTCCCGCGCTAGCTTGGCCTCGCCGCGCGCGACACTCTCGGCACGCTTGATGATTTCCGCGGCCCGCGCCTCTTCAGCGTCTGGGTCACTCGCCTCCTCCAGGCTCGCAAGCCGTTTCGCAGCAAGCTCGGCGGGCTCGGTTTCCGATAGCGTGAGCGCCTGCTCAAAGATCCGGAGGGCTTCGACTCCCATGACCCCAAGGCTAGCCCGATCAGGAGGTCGCCGGCGCTGCGTTCGAGGTCAATGCGGGCGTAACTGGCAACGCGAGGCAGGAACGTGTGTTCGAATGAGGCGAAGCGTCTCCGAGCGTGCTGGCTCGAGTGCCGCAGCCCGGCCCGAGCGCGAACCCAGCACCAGCCAAACGGCTAGAATAGGTAGGCGCGCTGCGCGGAGCGCAAAAAGGCGCCGAGGATCCACGGGCCTCACGTTACCCCAGCCGGCCCAGCGTGGCGCCCCTGGCGGTGGGGCGCGTTGGGCGAAATCGCCGCCGCTCGGTCGATGGCCCGGTCCCCAGAGGGACCCAGCGCGGAATCGTGTTAAACGTGGCAGCGAAATGGTCGCCGAAGGCGCTCATAATTTAGCGCCGATTGGCCGCTATCTCCCCATGCGACTGCTAGGCCGCGGGGCCATGGGGCGCGTTCTGCTTGCACACGATCCGGTCGTTGATCGCCAGGTCGCGATCAAGCTGCTGCGCGACGACCTCGTCGTCCCACCTGAGCAGCTCAGCGCGCTCGTCGATCGCATGCGGCAGGAAGCCCGAGCGTCCGCCCGCGTGTCGCATCCGAACATTGTCGCCCTCTATGATCTGGGGGAGGACCCGGAGCTCGGCCTCTACCTAGTCTTCGAATACGCGGAAGGCCTCACGCTGGAGCAGCGAATTGCCAGAGGTCCGCTGGGCGCGGAAGCGGGCGCCCGCTTGGCTCGGGAAATGGGCGACGCGCTGACCACCGCGCACGCAGCAGGTGTGCTCCACCGCGACATCAAGCCACAGAACATCATTCTGACCCCGACGGGCGCAAAAATAGCCGACTTCGGCATTGCTCGCGTGCCCGATTCGACGCTCACCCGGAGCGGAGGGTTACTTGGCACTCCAGCCTATAGCGCCCCGGAGTGCATCACGAAGAGCGCGTTCTCTCCGCTCTCGGATCAGTTCTCGCTAGCGGCGACTCTCTACGAGGCGCTCAGTCAAAGCCGGGCGTTTCCGGGGGAGGACGCGGTCACGGTAGCGACGCGGATCACCACCGATGAGCCGCCCGGCGTCGCCGCCTCGTGCGGTCTCGACCCCCACGTCGACTCCATTCTGGCGCGCGGACTCGCCAAGATCGCTGCCGACCGCTACCCCAGCGCCAGGGAGTTCGGCGAGGCTCTAGCCGAGGCTCTAGCCGTGCCGACCCGCAGCATGCAGCCAACGCTGCCTGACGAGCATCACCGCCGTAACTTCTGGCATAAACCGCCAGAAAACGGCAATTTTCGCAGCGCCGTGGGCGGAGCAGCCATCGGCGCGCTGCTGGGCGTAGCCGCGCTGCAGCTATCCAACGTGCTCCGCGAGGCGGAGCCGTCACCGGCTGCCGGACTGGACACCGAGCGCGTGCATAGCGCGGTCGCCTGGCTCTCGGAAAAGCCCGCACGCCGGCCTGCCCGCGCTGAAACGCCGTCGAGCAGCCCCGCCAGCTCTGCGCGCCGCACAGCCCCGGCGGAGCCGCGCGGCGAAGCGCGCGACGCGGGGGCCGCCGTTTCGCTGACGGACGACGGCGGCTCGCCTCTCATCCCTGATGCCCCCGACCCGACGCCATGACGCTCGCGCCCGTCGCGTCATCGCTCGCCCTCGCTTCTTTGGTCGTCGGTCTCGCCGGCTCATCGGTCAGCCAAAGCGATCGAGTTCGCGGGGCCGGGGTCGTGCGGCTGCGGGCGCAGGCCCCTCGCGCGGTGTACCTGCGGGCGCTCGAGCTCGACCTCGGCTCGACAGAGTCAGAGGTGCTGAGCGCCCTTTTGCGCTGCCAGCGAGAACCCCTCCCCGATCGCTGCGACGAAGCCACGTTCGCGAACGAAGCCCCCACGCATCGTCAGAGAATCGCGGCTTTTTGGCTTGCGAGAACCGAAGTGACCGTGGCGGAGTACGAACGCTGCGTGGTGGCCGGGCGTTGCCGGTCGCCCAGCGTCGAAGACGGCGCCGCGCGCTTTCAACGCCTCGACTACCCCGTGACCCAAGTGAGCTTCGAAGACGCGAGCCGCTACTGCGCGTGGCGGTCGGGCCGACTGCCCACGGAGGCTGAGTTCGAGCGTGCAGCGCGGGGAGCCAGCCGACGCGCCTTCCCCTGGGGCAACTCCTTCAACGGAAGGTTGGCCAATCACGGGCGGCTGGGCATCGATGTCACCGATAGCAGCGACGGTTTCGTGGAGCTTGCGCCAGTCGGCTCCTTTCCGGACGGCGCCACGCCTGAAGGCATCCTTGACCTTGCCGGCAACGTGGAGGAATGGACGACCGACCCATTTTCCCCCTCGTACGGCTCACCCGCCACGGCGGAGCGAGTCGTGCGCGGTGGACACTTCGCCAGCGCCGCACCTTGGCTTCGCGCCGCCGCCCGCGCCGGCCGAGCGCCGGACACACGCCAACCAACGCTCGGCTTTCGCTGTGCTTGGCCGGTGGAGCCAACACGAGAATGAACGGGCCCCCGATCCATGCTTGAGCTTCCCATTCATCGGCTAACCCGGTTCGTGCTCGTCCGCCCCCACTACCCCGAGAACGTGGGAGCTGCCGCGCGTGCCATCAAGACCATGGGCTTCACCCAGCTCGTGCTCGTCAAGCCCGGGAAAATGGCGGAGCCAGGCCACGTCATGGCCATCAAGATGGCCGTCAAATCGTGGGATGTCCTGGAGGCGGCGCCCGTGGTGCCCGACGTTGGAACCGCCCTCAACGGTGTCGCCTTCACCTACGCAACCACAGCCCGCCGCGGCGTTTCAGGCGTGCTTTTGCCGCGCCGCGCGGCCGAAGACGCGGTCCGTCGAGCGCTGCGCGGCGAGGAGATTGCTTTCCTTTTCGGCAACGAGAAGACGGGGCTGGCTGAGGAGGACCTGCTCGGCGCGCACGCGCGTGTCCGCATCCCCATGGCAGCGGACCAGCCATCCATCAACCTCGCGCAGGCCGTGCAGCTCTTTGCTTACGAGCTGTTTGTAGCCGCGTTGGCGGGACGTGTGGGGGACGGCACACTGGAGGTCGAAGGTTGAAGCGCCGGTTACTGCTGGCGCTGCTCGCGTTGAGCGCGGCCCTGGGCTGCGGTTCGCCCGCGCCCCCAGGGTATGGGCGCGAGCAAGGCCTCGCCAAGCGAGCGCGTGACGCTGGCTCTCACAGGCAGGCCGCACTCAGCTATGAGCGAGCTGCGCGGCTCGCAGGTAGCCCGCGGGACGCGGAGGAGGCGCGATACCTGGCGGCCGCTAGCTACGCGCGTGCCGGAGCAATCGCCGAAGCGACCGCGCTCTACCGAAAACTGGCCGCGGGAGGCGAGAGTACCAAGCACGGCGCCGGATCGACCTTTGCGCTTGCGCGGCTCGAGCTCAGCGCGGGCGATGAGGCGATCGGGCAGAAGCAACTGGCGTCGGCCATCCATCGATACCCGGGCTCGGCGCTGGCCCGGCGGGCACTCACCGACCACGTAGCGTACCTGCGCGAAACCGCGGGCTTCGCCAGCGTGCTCGCCTATTTGGACGGCGAACGCGACAAGCTCGGGAGCAGCGAACTCGGCGAGACGCTGGACTACGTGCGCGCGCGCGAGCTTGACCGAGCCGGACAGACCGCCAGCGCCAGGGACGCCTACTTGGCGTGTGCGCGGCGCTTTCCCTACCCCCTCGGCGCCTACTGGGACGACGCGCTGTATCGCGCCGCCGAAACGGAACTGAGGCTCGGAACACCTCAGCAAGCACTCGCTCACCTGCGGCGACTTCTGGCTGAGCAGGAGGCAGCGAGCATCGTCGGCAGCTACGAACGGCCGCGCTACGCAGCAGGCCAGTTCAAGATCGCCGAGATCTATCGCGACGTGTTGCAAGACAACCCCCGCGCGCGGCGTGAGTTCCGCAGGGTGTGGGAGCAGCACCCGCAAAGCAGCTTGGTCGACGACGCGCTATTCGAGGAAGCCCTGCTGGCGCGCTCCGAGGGCGATACATCCGCCCCCTGCGCGCCACTCCGTATACTCCTGCAGGAACGCGCGAACTCCCGCTACGCGGCCTGCGCTCACTTGCTGTGCTCGGGAGTAACCGAGTTAGCTGGCCGCGAGTGCCACGGCTACCTGAAGCGACGTGCCGGCCTCGAGTGAGCCGGCCGAACGCCGCCGCCGCTCAAGCCGGCTCTTCTTCTTCCTCGTCCTCTTCGTCGTCGTCGTCGTCATCATCGTCGTCGTCCGCGTCGTCTTCCTCGACCGGATCGTCTTCCTCGTCCTCGCCGGCCTCGGCGCCCTTCTGATCGGTCTTGAGGTCGATTCCGACCTCGCCGAGCTGCGTCTCGAGGAGTTCAAGCAGTTCGTCGACATCGTCGCCGCCCCACTCGTCGAGGACATCCGTTAGAAATTCGAAGAAGTCTCCGGCATCGAGTCGGCGCTCGATCTCCTCGACCTGGTCCTCCGTGAACGCCTCAAGGACGTCTTCGCGGAGCGACTCCATGTCGTCTTCTTCGATGGCTTCTTGCGCAGATAAACGAATCTGTTTGACGGCGCGCTTGTCGAGGTAGATTTCCATCGTCGGCTCAAATTCTGTCGGGCTTGACCCGGCTTTAGACGAATGGTTTGGCTTTCGTCAAGCCCGCGGGAAAAACGAGATGGAGAAGGCGAGTTCAGACCCCAAGCGAAAACGCATTTTCGGCTGCTTATGTGGGGTCCTGCTCAGCGCTGGGCTACCTCGCCCCGCCTCAGCACAGACCGGTTCGGTACCTCCACCAACGAGCCTCGACTACCTGCAGTACGGCGTTTCGCTGCATACCGTCACCCTGCTGGATGGTGGCTCAACCTGCCCGGCGGGTGCCCGAACGCCCTGCATCGTGGGCTCTGGCGGTGGGCTCGGCCTGCGAATGGGCTACCGGGCGCGGGGCCCATTCTATTTGGGAGCGAGCTTTCAGCTTTCACGCCTCAATTCCTCGAACCTGCTGAGACTCCCGATTCTGCAGCGCCTGACGGCGGACGGTCGCTACTATTTCGACCGAGGGTCGCGAGTCACGCCCTACTTGGAGGCGAGTCTGGGCGGGGCCATCTACGGCAACGAGTGGCGAGCCGGCAGCGGCGGAATCGCCTTCGGCTTGGGCGTTGGCGTCGAGTACCAGGTGACGGCCACGACCGTAATCGCGCTGGTTCCCACCTACCAGCCCGTGGCGTTCCGCCGCTGGCGCGATTCCACTGGTCAGGACCGCGCCAGCGGCCCCTTGGGGTTTGGAGCCGCTCACTGGCTCGCCGTCCAGGTGGTCATCGAGGCACGCGACCCCTTGCTGCGCTGGTAGGCTTGTTGCCGTGTGCGGCCGGGTCAGGTAGCGTCCCACCGGTCTTTCCAGGCTGGTTTCAGTGCGAAAGGCAGAAGAGGCCCCGACGTCGTGAACTGCAGCCGCTGTGGCCGGGAGAACCCGGACGGTCTCAAATTCTGCCAGGATTGCGGCAACCGCCTGGGGAACGCCGCGCTGCCAGCCTACCCAGCCCCGGAAGCCGCGGTGGTGCGTCGCGCGGAGCAGGTTCAGCGCCCGCAGGCGCCCCCGGTCCATTTCGGAGCGCCACCGCCCGAAAAGCGCTGCGTTCAATGCGGCACCAGCAACCCCCACAATGGGCGGTTCTGCGCCAATTGCGGCGCGCCGCTGCCGGCCGACGCACCTGCGGCGGCGCCGGCCGCGCACGCCCCCGCGCAGCCGCCCCCACCGGCCGCTCCGGGGGCACCAGCGGCCACCGCGTCGCTCACCTGCGGCCGCTGCCGGGGCACCAACGCGCCGCACATGGCATTCTGCCAGTATTGCGGCGCCCGAGTGGGCGAAGGCGGCCAACCGGCGGGAGCCCCTGTGGGCCCCCCGGGGCCGGCTTACGGGCCTATGGCGCCGGTGGTTCAGGCGGGCACGAATTATCAGTTCGGTGTCGGAGAGCGGCTGGCCGAACGCGCCAAGCTCGTGGTGATCGGCCAGGACGGAAAGCCGGGCCGAGAATACGAACTGGACGGCGACCAGACAGATATCGGCCGCGAAGAAGGGTCCATCCTCCTCGCCAACGACCCTTATGTATCTCCCCGCCACGCGCGCCTCCAGTTCCGGGACGGCCGATTTTTTGTCCGGGACCTCGAAGCGGTGAACGGAGTATATGTGCGGCTTCGGGCTGCTGAGCGACTACAGCACGCGGACTTGCTGTTGATAGGGCTTGAAGTGTTAAGGTTCGAGGTGGTGAGCGACGCCGAAAGAGGGCTAGGCCCTGCAGCAGAGCGCGGGACCCAGGTTTTCGGGTCACCAGCGGCTCCTCGTTATGTCCGTCTGTGTCAGCGGACGGTCGAAGGTGTGACGCGAGACGTCTACTATCCAACCCGAGAAGAAACCGTGATTGGTCGAGAGGTTGGAGACGTCGTGTTTACCACCGACCCCTTCATGAGTCGCCGCCACGCGGCCATCGTCAGGGACCCCGCAACCCACACCTTCACGCTGAAGGATCTGGGCTCGTCGAATGGCACCTACCTCGCCATTCGTGGCGAGCGCGAACTAGCGCCTGGGGACCACGTGCGTATCGGTCAACATCTGTTCCGACTGGATTTCACAGTGGGGTCCCGAGCCCGATGAGCGGCGCTTCCGCAACGGGTTCGGCGATCCGGGTTCGTCTCTTCGGGAAGACGGACGTCGGACAAATACGCGAACACAACGAGGACAATTTCCTCATCGCCGATCTAACTCGACGAAATCGCGGACTAATGGAGGGTGATCGGGAACAGCGCGTCGGCGAACGCGGCACCCTGTTCGGTGTTTGCGACGGGATGGGCGGCGCCGCGGCGGGCGAGATCGCCAGCCAACTCGCGGTCGATATCATCTACGAGAAACTCGCGGAGGGCGAGCCGCCACCGAACCACGACGCCTTAGCGAGACGACTCGTGAATGCCGTCGAGGAAGCCGGAGGCCGCATATTTGGGGAGGCACGAGCCGACCGAACGCGGCGCGGCATGGGCACCACGTCCACCATCGCGGCGCTACTCGACGGGCGGCTGTTCGTGGCCCAGGTCGGTGACAGCCGAGCCTACGTGCTGCGCGGTGACAAGTTCGTACAGGTAAGCCGCGACCAGTCGCTGGTGAATCAACTGATTGAAGCGGGCCAGCTCACCGAGGAAGAGGCGGAGACCTTCGAACACAACAACATCATCCTGCAGGCGCTCGGCACCGCCGAGACCGTGCAGGTCGACCTCACCTATGTCGATTTGCGCCGCGGGGATGTGCTGCTCGTCTGCTCGGACGGCCTGTCAGGCATGGTGCGCGCCGACGAAATGCGCGAGGTCCTGCTGACCCATCGCGAGCCCTTCGACGCCTGTCGGGAGCTGGTGGATCGCGCCAATCGCGCTGGCGGGCATGACAATGTCACGGTGATCGTCGCGATCTTCGACGGCGGCGAGCTGGTCGAACCTGCGCCCGGTGACACCCTCGCCTACCAGAAGTATTCCCTGCCGGAGGCCCCGCCGGAGCTTGCGGCCCGCGCCCCGGTGACTCCACCCAGCGACGTTCATGCGGCCCCTCCGAGTCAGGAAGCACAGCGTGAATCGCGGCGGCTGCGCGTCGGTCACACCATGGTCGGTGCGATGAATCCCATGACGACGCCCGCTACGGGCGTGCCGACTGGGCCCCGCGTGTCCAACCCGCCCCCCGTCTTCAGTCTCGACGATGATCCGGTGTCCATCCCCACGACCGGTCTTCCACCGGCACTGGTTGGCATGTTGGTGCTCGGCGCGATGCTGTTCGTCGCCGTCGCAGGCTTCCTGCTGCTGAGGTAACCGTGACGCTCAGGCGAGCGTTTCCGGGGGTGCTGCGGCTCCTGCTGACGCTCACAACCATCCTGACGGTGGGGTTCTACGGCGTTTCCGCCAGCGCGCAGCGCCAGAACTCCGGCTGGCAGTTCTCGGAACTGCCAGTGTTCGTCAACCGAGCCCCACGAGATGTCCGAGACCGAGCGCTGTCGGCCATGCGGGCGGCGGCAGGCCAGGGTCCGGCAGCAGAGCTGGCACGAGTAGATCTAGTTCGACTCGGCGGAGCCGCGTTGCCTCACGTCCTGCCGCGCCTAGACAGTCTCGATCCGAGTGAGAGGGGTCGGGTGGCCGTGGCCCTGGGCGCCGTCGCGCTCAGGATGCAGGTCGCGGATGCCGAGGAGGTCGCGTCGCCCGAACGCGCGCTGCTCTTCATCAATCGCTTCTGGCAAGACCGCTCGATTGAGTTTCGCCCGCCCACCGTGCGGCGCGCGGTGGAACGTCTGGCGGCGCGCTCGCTCACTCTTCGACGCGAGGACGTGCTGCACGCCGACACCTACGCGCTCGAAGAGCTGATCGGCGCCCTGGGCCGGGTCGCAACAAGCCGCGACGTTGCTCGCGTACGCCGGCTGCATCCGGTGCTGATGCACATCACCGGACGAGGAAAGCCCTTGGCGGCCACGCCCTCGCTGAGCGAGACGCGGAAGGTGGTCGAAGACTGGCAGCTGTTCTGGCTCGCCGAAGGCGCGGACTACGTGGTCCTCGAGGGGCCACGCCGAGTCGCCGCATTAATCACCGAGACCCAATGCGGGAAATGGCTCGCGCACGCGTTCAGCTCGGAGCTGGGGCGGGCCCTCGACGGCTCAGCCGTGGCGCCGCAGCTGCTGCTTGCCCTACCGCGCAGCGCCTTGCGCGTTCTAGGACTGCTCGCGGCGGGCATCCTGCTGGCGACAAGCTTGGTGCTTCTTGACCCTTCCGCGGGCCTCGTCAGCCGGCTGCGAGCGCGCGTCGCGCTTGCGTCCGCTTCGCTCGTCGCGTCCTACCCAGTGGTGCTCACCGTAGTCCTCGCTTTCGAGCTCGCGAGCGACTCGCCGGGCGTGTTCCGGCTATGCGTGGAAGCTTTGCGCCACGGAGACGTCAACTTGACGATGGGCGCGCTGGTCGCGCTCAGCCTGCTCGCGGAGGTTCTTGTCAGTCTTCCCAGGCGGCTCTCCGGCGGCGTGCCAACCAGCTCGGCGTTGGGTGGCCGAGCAGGTAACTCGGTCAAGACGTGTTTGAAATAGTCCCATGGGTTC
>JANNWK010000773.1:0-2217 GCA_031408355.1 Myxococcales bacterium | reverse complement strand
GACTGGTATTCGAAGCACCCGGGCGTCACCGAGCCCGTCTGCCGGCTCTTGCAGCTGGGCACGCTGAGCGCCAGGCTCGCTTCGGAGCAGCCATTGCCTTCGATGTACCGAGCGGCGTGTGCGGCGCTGTTGCTGGCACCGACGACGCTGTCTGCCTCGCCTTGAATGAGCAGGGCGGGGACGGCGCGGCAGTTGCCGTTCACTTGCCCTGAGGCCACGGGAGCCACGGCGCGTAGGCGCGCGTCGGGCCTGCAGACCAAGTTTGTGGTGAACATGGCTCCGGAGCTATGCCCCATGGCGAACACGCGGCTGGTATCAATGCAATGCTTGCTGGCGAGCTCGGCGTACACGGCATCGAAGCGGCCAAAATTGTCGCTTAGTTGCTGGATCCAGTTTGAGCCAATGCTCTTCACGTAGGCCATCACGTACAGCTTTTCGAAATCGGTGCCTTTGGTTCCGGCATCGCCTTCTCGAAAGCTCACGTTGGTATTGTTGGCGCCGTGAAAGCCGAACACCACCGGCATCGGGGTGTTGCCGTCATACGCTGGGGGGAAGGTGAGAATGTATTGTTCGGCGACCGTGATTTCGCCGCCAGCCGGGCGAGCGCCCTTGCCGCAGCCCGCGCTGGCGCTTGCCGCCGTGTCGCCACCACCTGCGCCGGCGACTCCCGCAGCTCCGCCCTGGGCCGTTCCAGCGGCTCCGGCCGGGTTGCCTCCTGCTGAGGCCCCCGAGATCCCTCCGCTCGGTAACGAACCCGCGGCTCCGCCGCTGTTGCCGCCTCCCCCCGCATTGACCACGCCGCCCGTGCCCATGCCAGTGGTACCGGCCGTAGCCGCTGCGCCAGCCAGCATGGCGCCGCCCATGCCCTGGTCGCCCGTGCCATCGTCAGCGGGGCTAGCGCTGCTACAGGCAAGCACCATCAGGCAGCCAGCGGCGACGCTCGTACTCTCGGTCATGAACATGAGTACTCCGTGTGCATGAGCACGAAATTTTGGTCCACTCCTCCAGCGCCAGGAGATTGCTCCCAGGCCACGCCGGTTGCGGTAGGCTGCCGTCAAGATGCAGTCCCCTGACTCTCCGAAGACCCAAGTGGTGAGCGTTGCCCGCTTGCTGGGCGGCAAGGTCGCGCTCGGCGAGGCCGTGACCGTACAGGGCTGGGTGCGCACCCGTCGCGATTCCAAGGCAGGGCTCTCCTTCATCCAGCTGCACGACGGCTCCTGCTTCGACCCCATCCAGGTGGTCGCGCCCGAGACGCTCGGCAACTACCACGACGAGATCGTCAAGCTGGGCGCGGGCTGCGCCATCGCAGTTTCGGGGGCGCTGGTCCAGAGCCAGGGCAAGGGGCAAGCGGTTGAAGTCGCGGCCAGTGCGGTGCAGGTCCTGGGCTGGGTCGACGACCCCGAAACCTATCCCATCCAGCCGAAGCGTCACACGCTCGAGTACCTGCGCGAGGTGGCCCACCTTCGGCCGCGCACCAACACGCTTGGGGCGCTGACCCGGGTGCGGCACTGCCTGAGCATGGCCGTCCATCGTTTCTTTCACGACGAGGGCTTCTTTTGGATCCACACGCCCATCATCACCGCCAGCGACTGCGAAGGCGCAGGCGAGATGTTCCGGGTGAGCACGCTCGATCTGGCGAACCTGCAGGCGCTCCCCAAGACCAGCGATGGCAAGCTGGACTTCTCGCGCGATTTTTTCGGACGCGAGGCGTTCTTGACGGTCAGCGGGCAGCTGAACGTGGAGGCCTACTGCCTCGCGCTGTCCAAGGTGTACACGTTCGGCCCGACCTTTCGCGCCGAAAACAGCAACACCAGCCGCCACCTGGCGGAGTTCTGGATGATCGAGCCCGAGATCGCGTTCGCAGATCTGGCGGCCGACGCGGATCTCGCGGAGCGATTCTTGAAGTCACTCTTCAAGACGCTGCTCGACGAGCGGGGCGACGACATGAAGTTCTTCGCCGAGCGCATCGACAAGGACTGCGTCACGCGCCTGGAGAAGTTCGTGACCGCCAGCTTCGAGCGCATGAACTACGGCGAGGCCATCCTTGCCCTTGAGAAGAGCGGCAAGAACTTCGAGTTCCCGGTGCGCTGGGGCATGGACCTGCAGTCGGAGCACGAGCGCTGGCTGACTGAAGATCACGTCGGCCGTCCCGTCGTGGTCATGAATTACCCGAAGGAGATAAAGGCCTTCTACATGCGGCTCAACGACGACGAAAAG
>JANNWK010000772.1:0-2092 GCA_031408355.1 Myxococcales bacterium | reverse complement strand
TCGCGGTGTTCGTGCTTCCGGTATTGCGAAAGTAGCCGCGAGGTCGCAACGCCGAGCTCAGCGCGCCTTTCCCTGGCCGCGGCCATCCGGACCAGCTCGCCGATCGCTTCGAGCATCATGACGTGCTCGGCTTTCAGCTGCTGGATGTGGGGCAGCAGAGCGGGCTGATCCTCAACGACGGCCCCAAAGTAGCCCTCCGCCTCTTCCGCCGCGAAATGCTGTGACAATTCCAGGAGCAGGTCCGCGATCAGCGGCACCAGCTCAAGCTCGGTACTTGAAGCGGCGTTCTCCGGTTCAAGTGCCGAACACATGTCCCGGAGCCGGTGCAGCGTGGCTCCGAGGTGCACATGATCGTTCGAGGTAGCGGTGAAACGTCCGAAGAGCGTGGGCAGTTGGGGAGTCGGCATGGCGGGGACCTTTCGTTCTGATCCGCACAGAACGAGCAAGAAGCGCGCCCGCGAGCCGATTTTTGCGATACACGGAAGAGGCTCACAAGTTTTTCGTCGCCAGTGGCGCTCGCGTCGGCGTGTAGCGCGCAGATCCTGCGGCTGGCCCCGGGTCTGACGCGAAAACGTTGCGCGGTTTCCGGGCTCAAGCTGATTCGCCACGCTCGCGTCCCGGACGTGGTGAGGCGTGAGCCTTTCAACGTCGCGAATCGACGTCGAAAGTGGGACCCAATTGCCAGAGGGATAGCGTGGGTACGCCGACCCGTCGCTGTCGCCGAAGTCGCGAATGCGACTAAATTTCCCGAGGAACATCACGGGTTCGCTGACCAGACCTGCCACTGTCGCAGCTGCGACAATTCGCATTTCGCCAATGGATAGGTCGCAAGTGCGACGGCGTGAGGTCGCGCGATCGCCGCTGGGAAATCATTGACGAAATTTCGTCGCATGTGCGACATCGAAAGGCGCGAGCGAAACACCGCCAATCTGGACGCGCCGATCGAGGAGGGGGTGGCGGTCAAGGTGGCCGAAGGTGACTTTTCAACCTTCGCCCTCACGACCTTGACGCAGCGGCGGGCTCTGCCCGAAGCGCGGCAACGATCGCGCAGCCCTGCGAGGCACAGCGGGGCGGAGCGTGCCGAGCGTGCCGCCCCCACCAGGAAGGGCCTTAGCGCCCCAGCACCCAGCCAAGCCCTAGCAGAATGTGCTTGGCACCCAGCGTCGCGTCCTTGAGATCCACGTCCTCTTTGGCGAAATTCGTGTAGAACACGCGGCCTTTTGCGGGCGTTCGGTACCAGGATACCGCGGTGTCTTTTTGGTCGCCGCCGGACCACTTGCACTTCACGAGCACCTTGGTGTCGGGCGCCAAGAAGTCCGCGTTGTCGATGTTGCCGGTGTAGTCGAACGTCGCGGCCAGCCCAGCGGTCGTCGGGTGGGCCTCTTCGGTGGTGCGACAAGCGCTCTGGCCTTCGAAGAAGCCGTCGCCACCGCGACCACCGATAAGGCCGTTGTAGGCGGCGGGCGGCTCCGCGCTCTGGAAGGTCACGGTCGCGCAGTGCGTGCCGAACAGGCCGCCGCCGTTGTCCACGAACGCGGACAACGCGGCTGTCTCGGCGGCGCCGGTGCTGCCGAGCCCAAAGGGCTCGAAGCAATTGTTGACCATGGCCACGGCGCCGAAGGTCGCCAGGTTCTGGGCCGTGAAGGCGCTGGGCGCCTCGCTGACCTCGACCTCGTAGCCCCAGCCCTGAAGGGTGGTGGTGAGGAAGGTCAGCTGGGCCGGCACCGATGGGATCTTGTAGCCGCTAAAATGATACAGGAGCACACGCTTGGGCAGGGCCAAGACCGCCGGACCGCCGCCTGCGCCACCGCTGCCGCCCGCACCCGCCGTGCCCGCCACGCCGAGCGCCCCAGCAGAGCCGCCCAGCGACTGCCCGGTGCCGCCAGTGGCTTGGCCGCCGCCACCCGCAGGTAGGACTGGAGCGCCGGACGACCCAGCGCCAGAAGCAGCTGCGCCTCCGGCGGTTGAGCCGCTGGCAGCGACGGGCCCGGAAGCCTCGGGCGCGGCGTCACTGCCGCACGCGGCGAGGCATCCGACGCCAACGCACACGACCCATTGACCAAAGCGCCTGCTCATGGCCCGAGCTACGGCA
>JANNWK010000771.1:0-2185 GCA_031408355.1 Myxococcales bacterium | reverse complement strand
CGGGTGTGGACCACGCACGGATCGCGCTCAGGCAGCCTCGCTCACGTCGTCGACGTAGCGGCGTGACAAGTGGGACCAGAATCTGGGGAGACGATCGCTTTGCTGGAGGGCTCGCAGCGTGAGCGCGCCGCGGAGGCCCGGCTCACTCCAGCGCTGCCCGCTGTTCTTGGCGCGACGACCGACCACTGTTTTAGCAGCACTTTCCGTCACGCCACTGCCGATAGGCAGGCTGCTCGCGCTGAGGCTGACGTAGCGCATTCGGTCCTTGTTGTTAGCGAGGTAAACGAGGTGCTCCCAGAGCTGATGTTGTTTGGCGCTGGTCAGCTCGGAGTAGTGACGCTCGAGCTGTCGCTCGATGCCGTCGATGGCCGAGTCCCGCGCGTCGAGGCGTTCGTTCCATTCTGTGAGTTGGCGCGAGCGCTCGGCGGCGCTGGGCTCGATAAGCTCCAGGGCCGCGCCCAGGCGCTCAAGCAGGTGGTAGCGGTCAATTCCTTCTTCCCAGCCTGGGATCGCGCCTTGTTCTCGAAGATTCGAGAGGCCATCGCGGGTGAGCGTCCACATTTCGGGCGCTCCATCCTGCACGACGCCGACTGTCAGAGTCGGGTTGCGTCGCACGGCGGCTCGCACGTCAGCGGTCATCCTCGCGACCAGGGCGGCAGCGTCATCGCAGGCGGGAGCGGCATAGCGTCGCGTCACGAGCGCCTCCCCGTGTTCGTCCACGATGGAAACGGTGCCGACGCAAGCCATGCGAAAGTTCACGTCGATCGGCTTCGGAGCCCTGCGTTTCCTGGGTTTTCGGCGCTCGCGCTTCGGTTTCTCCGGGGCAGAAGCTGCGCGTTCCTCAGCCATCGGCACCGACGTCCGATCCAAACCGATGCTCACGGCGCGCGCTCCTTCCGGCAACTGCTCGGTCTGCCGCAGGTGCACTTCGATTCGCGGCGCCGCCCTGTGCGCAGCTTGGGCCAGCCGTTTTGCCATCCGCTCAAGCGTCGCTCGTCGTGGAGGCGCGCGATGCGCGGCCATCAGCGACTCCGCGTGCTGCCGCATATCTCGGTGCGCATAGCCGTGGAGCACGTTGTACGCGAGCGAGGGCGTCGCTCCTTCCGCCAGCCCGGCCACCAGCTCCAGCGGTACCACCGTCGCGCCATTGTGGACGCCCACCCGACGGTAGCTGTTGCGCAGCACACGCAGCGTGCCGCCCAAGCAGTAGTACTGCACCGTTCCCGGCTCGTGCCGCTTGTACTCGACTCCGCCCACCAGAATCCGTTCGCCGAATCCATCCGCCAAGCCCTGGAGATCCTCCTCCAGCAAGCCGCGACCCGCTTCGTCGAACAGAGCCAGCATCAGTTCTTCACGCTCTGCGAAACTTGCTTCGGGCAGCCCCTGCCTCGCTGCACTTTTCAGCGTCACAAGTGCCTCCTTCACTTCGGGCTTGGCGAAAAACTCACTCCGGGTCACCTTGTCCATGGGGTTCCTTTGCCGTTGCTGCGTCAACAACAGTTCGACGAAGGACCCCGCCTACAAAGTCACGTGAAAGCGCTCACGACCGCGCTCCGACGGCGATCCCCACCCTCGTACGGCCTTTTTCCAGCGCTTCGCCCAGAGTCGGCGCGCACGCTCGTCGAGCGTTGCCTTCAACAGGCGCCACTTCTGACGAACCAGTTGCTCCGCGTCCACCGGCGAACGTAGATCACGTCAGCACGATCCTGTCGATCCCCCAACGTCGCAAATCGATCGACTCGCTCTTTCGAGGGCCCTAAGTCCTACGGCCAACGCACTAGCGAGCGCCAGCAGCGATGAGGCTGGAGTTGGAGGGGCCGCAAGACCAGCGGCTCAAGGTGGTCGGATACCGATGAGGGTGAAGGCTGCGTCGGGCTCCGCCGCCTGGACCTCCAGAACGGGCATGGCACTCGGATCGATCGCTTGCGGTGCACCACTCAGCTGGTCGCAGTCCGGCTCCAGCCTACAGCCCCGACAAACACGTGTCGGGGCGCCGGTTGTCGTGTCGCGCAGCCTTGCCACCAGCGCCGCTTCTGCGCTCAGTGCGACGTACGAGGTGCTTTCACTGCGCGGAACGGCCACCACGGTTTCGCCCTCGACCACCAGCGCCCGCTGCAAGGCTGCATCGCAGCTGGTCGTCATGCCAAGAGTAGCCAACTCAGCGCGCAAGCTTTGTTTGGGTCTG
>JANNWK010000770.1:0-15159 GCA_031408355.1 Myxococcales bacterium | reverse complement strand
CGCGCGTACATGCTCAGGATCTTGTTGTCGAAGGCCTTGAATGAACGCTGGTGCTTCTTGACCAGCTGGGGCTCGAACGTGCCGTTGCGATCGCGAGGCACCTCGACGGTCACGTTTCCTTGATCGGTGCGCAGCGTCTTTTTCCCAGCACCGTTGCGCGAGTTTCCGCTACCTTGGCCCTCCAGTGCGCCAGGCTCGTAGCCTAGGTGCTCGGTCATCTCGGCTTGCAGGGCTCGCTCTACGAGCGCGCCGGTGAGCCGTTTCAGTATGCCCTCGGGCCCCGTCAGGTCCTCGGGATCTGTGTATCCGGCGAGTAGCTCGTCGAGTAATTCTTTGCGTATTGGATTCTTCATCGGGCTTCTTTCCTTGCTCAGGAAAGGCTGCCCAGCGCGACTGATACCGACCGCTTACACGAAAATTTTGACACCCTCCATTCTCCGCCCATCGGTACTTAGATTTCCAGGGGGGAGCTGTCTCACGTCACGTTGGCACGGAGGGCGGCGGCGCCACACGGCGCCGTCGCGAGGACCATCTCGCCGCGGCTCCGCCTAGGCGCGTGGCTCGAGGGACATCACCCCGTGCGCACACTGCCCGCCGTCGAGACGGCCATCATCCTGTCGGCGACCAACGCCATCATCCAACCGGCGCGCGCACAGCGTGCGAGCGAATTGACGAATGGCGAGGTAGTACATCAATCGCCCTTCTAGGCTCAGCCCACGTTGTGGCGCAACCTGTCGGCCCGGAGCTCGCCCGCGAGCCCGGAGCCGAGCAACGAAAGGTCGGACGGCGTGGCGTTCAGCGGCGGACGGGCGAGCGCACGCGTGATCGCCCGTCAGCTGCAACACCATCTTTGGCGGCGCGCGCCACAGAAGGGCCCACGGTGCCGCGTTGGGACTTGGTTCGCCTACCACGGGGTGACGTTCGAGGTGGACGTGGCTCGGCGATCAGAATGTCAGCCGGAATACTGAGGGCCTGATGGATGCTTCGAATCATGGGCAATGTCAGTGGGCGTTGGCCGGTCAGGATTTCGGAGACGCGGGCGCGTGAGCCAATCAGCGGCTCAAGGTCCTTTCTGGACCAACCGACTTGCTCACAACGCAAAGTGATTGCCTCAATGGGGGTGAGCGCATGAATTGGGAATGCCCGGCGCTCATAGGCGTCGACGAGCGTCGCGAGCGCGTCGAGCTCACGCTCCTGACGCGAACCAGGCTTGGCATCCCACAGTTTCTCAATCCGCCGAAGGGCCTTCTTGTGGGTGGCGGAATTTATGACAGGCTCAATCATAGTCAGACCTTGTTGGCGTCGATACGGTCGTACTCTGCGTGCGTCCCGACGAAGCGGATGAAAACGAGAAACAGGGGAGCGTATTTGACCTGCGCGACCAGCCGGTAGGTGTTGCCCCTGACATCAAAAACGACGCGATTGTTCGCCAAGAAGTCCGCGGAACCAAAGACCGCGCGGACTTGCGCGGGGCCGGACCACGCCGCCCGTTCGACCATCGAGAACCACAGGCGAAGGGGCTGTTCAGCATTGGGGTGCTTCTTCCAGAACTCGACGAGCGTATGCCGGCTGAAGATGCGCAACTCGGAGACCCTAGCATGCTCCCAAGGTGGGAGCAATGCCCGGAAGCTTCGCGTCGGTCGGGTCGTCCTTGGCGCCGCTCGGCGAAAATCCGGAGCATCGGACTCGAGCCGTTCAGGCTTGGGCCGAGCAGCTGCGCGAGGTCTTCAGGGGAGCGCCGGTGGCGGTGAGCGTGGAGCTGAGCCGCGGGCCCATCGTGTCTGCCCTGCGCCTGCGTTCAAGCGACGCAAGACTCAGCAGCTCTTCTGCTCGAGGGTCGGCATTGGTACAAACGATAATTGATCGAATCACGATTCTGTCAGCAGCGATCTCCGGAGGCGGACCTCCTGGACCTGGAATGTGGAAATGGCCAGAGTCTTGACCGTTCCGAAGGAGTACAACGAGGAGCGTCCGCACGAGGCGTTGAACGACGAGACTCCTGCGACGCGTTGGCGCCCGTCAGCGCGAGAGATGCCGAGCAGGATAAGGCTGCCAGAATACCCCAGCCACTTCGAAGTGCGGCGCGTGAGCAATGCGGGATGCTTCCGGCTGCACTCTCGGCAGGTCTTCTTAAGTCAGGCCTTGAACGGCGAGGCGATCGGGCTCGAGGAGGTCGACGACGGAATCTGGAACATCGTCTACTACGAGACACTCCTGGGACGGATCGATCAGGAAGGCTGCGAAATCACCGGGGCCCGAGCCTCAAATAGTGTCAACCATGTACTCGAACAAAGTGTAAATCATCTTCCCGGTTGCTCACGTCGCGCTGACTGCCGGTCTCGCTCGGCGCTCGGCTTGGATCCTTCGGAACCATGCGACTTGTTCCATAGGGCGCGTTATACGCGCAGCATCCGATTGAGGCGCTTCACAACTTCGGGTCGAGCCTTGGCAGTCAGGAATGCGGTGGGGACGTGTAAAAGGAAAGATGCCCACCTGGTCCGCTTCCGTTCGCCTGATTCAATATAGTCACGCAGAACGATCGCCGACTCGCGGTTGAACGCCCACAATCGTTCACCACGATGCGCAAACTGGAACCGAGCGTCACCTGGCCATCTAAGTGTGTGCTTGCGGCGTGCGCCGTAAGCGGCACAGACACGAGCCCCTGCGTCGAGCCCGTGAGTCCTGTACCAATAACGCGAATGGTTCCAGTCGGTGGGCGAGTAACCTTCAGGTAGCTTGGCCAATGCGGAGACACCCTGAGCATGCAGACCTGCGTAGAAGATCGCCCCATGCCACCGACCGGCTCCCGAGCTTCCCTCGAAGAGCGCGTACTCAAGCAACCGATGATTCTGAAAGAACGGGACGTCTTGCTTGCGCCGGATACGAACGACTTCGGCGAACTCGAAGGTTGCTGGGCCGCGACAGTCCGGGCACTGTATGTCCAGCACGTGGGGCATCGGATTCCACTGGTAAGTCCCCGTCATGGGTCTGCCCAACTACCATTGGACAGCGACGGGCGGATCTACATAGCGAGCCGGCGCCGTCCAAACCGCTATTCGGAGCTAGGCGGAAGTGCTTGAAAACGGCTGGGGGGCTTTGGGGCCGTCGGTCGGGGGCGTTTGGGCGGATCTGCATAGACCGGTAAGGCGCGGTCGGGATCTTGTGGGGGTCGGGGGCGGGCAAGAAGACGGTGCCTGCGCGCGCAGCTGCGCGCGGCGCGCGCGGGCAGGGCCCGCGCCACAAGCCTCGGCCTACCAGGGCAATGGGCTTCGGTGCCGACGGCTCAGGCGTCGATCAGGCGGACCTCGCCGAGGTAGTCGCCCTTGCCGAGCGGCACGCCGCCTTGGCGCAGGATGTTGTAGGCGGTGACGACGTGAAAGTAGAAGTTCGGGAGCTAGCGCACGTGCTGCAACCGAAGACGCTCCTCGTGCGCCGAAATGGTACTGTTGCACCATGCGCACGGCGAAGAAGATCTACGAGAGCGACGACCAAGGGGTTGTGCACGTCGATGTGCCCGTCGGTCGATCGGGGCAGCGAGTCGAGGTGCTTGTCGTCTGGGACGACGTTGGCGAGCCGAATGCTCTCGACCAAGACGAGTCTGACATGGCCGACTTGGTTGGCCTGCTCCAAGACGGCGATCTTGCGCGGCACCCTTCTGAGTTCAGTCGAGTGCCTGGCCTGCTCTTCGAAGACTGGGAAACGTAATCACGTGGCGCTTGCCGGCCCTCAGCGCGCTCGCTCAGCACAGCCCTGGAACGCCGCCTGGTAGAGCGCTTCCCCGAGGCGCTGCTGGCCGAGTTTGCCGAAGTGTAGGCCGTCTTTGAAGGGGGCGGCCAGCTCGGGGCATAGCTGCTCCGCGTCGCCGCAGGAGAGCAGGGGGTAGGCGTCGACGGCTGTGTGCGCGCGGCCGAGCGCGGGCGATGCCAGGATCCATTCGTTCAAGCTTCGGGTGGCTTCGGCGCGGGCGGGGGTGTGGTAGCGCGTGAAGCCGCCCCAGGGCGTGACCGTCACGGCGACGACGCGCACGTGGCGCGCTTGCAGCAGCGAGTAGATGCGGGCGAGGTCGGCTTGGATGCGGGGCAGTTTGCGGTTGGCGGTGAGGTCGCTGTAGAGGTCGTTGACGCCGCCGAAGACGATGGCGTGCGAGTAGGCCGGAGCGGACGGCAGCACTTCGTTCTCGAGGCGCCGGCGCATCTGGTTGACCATGAAGCCGCCCTTGGCGCGATTGTCGAACAGCACTCCGGGGCAGCGCGCGCGTAGGAACTTCACAAAGCCGCCGCCGCCCACGGCCTCGTCGGAGAGGGAATCGCCCAGCACGAGCACGGCCGTCGGTGCCGGCGCGACCGGCGCGGGGGCAGGCGCCGGTGCCGCCAGCTCCAAAGTGGAGGGAGGCGATTCTGAGGCGCTAGGGACCGCGACCGCGACTGGCACCGGGGCGAGCACGGCCGGCGTGGGCTCCTTCGGCGCGGCCTGAAGCGGCAAGAGAGAGGCGGGCGGCTCCGTGCGTTGGCACGCGCAGGCAACGACCGCGGCCATAAGGGAAATGAGTCGTGTAGGCTGGGGCCACGCCATGAGTGCGCGAGAAGTCTACCAAAGGACCAAGAAGGTTCCCGATTTGTTCTGGAACCGCTTCGTATGCCGGCCGCTGGCGGCGGTGGTGGTGGACGTGGTGAAGGAGACGCGGGTGACTCCCAACCAGATCACGCTGGCCTCGTTCGTGGTCGGGCTCTTGGCAGCGGGGTTGCTGGTGGCGCTTCCGGGGCATGCTGGCCTGCTCGTGGCGGTCGTCGTTTACCAGTTTTCGTATGTGCTGGACTGCGCGGACGGGATGCTGGCGCGCTGGCGTGGCCTGGCGTCGCCGGCCGGTCATCTGCTCGATTTTCTGATGGACGAGCTGAAGGCTTTCTTGATCCTGGGTGCGGCAGCGCTGCGCCTCCACCGGGAAAGTAGCGCGGAGCCTTTCCTGATCCTGGGGCTCTTGGGGCTGGTGGCGCTGGCATCGGGCATCGCGCTCACTTCCTTTCTGCGCCACCCCGAAATTGCGCCGCCGCCGGGTGCCGGCGCAAAGCCGTCGACGAGCCTGCTTGCGCGCGCGATTCGGTTCGCGGAGGGCGTCGGTAAGCTTCTGGTGCACTACCCGTCGTATCTTCTTTACGTAGCGCTGACGGGGCGGCTCGAGCTTTACCTGTATCCGTATGTTGTCGTGAACGTGCTTTACGCGGCCAAGGCTTGGCTGGGCGTGGCGGTTCGGTTCGGCAAGGCCTAGTGACCGAGAGCCTCCTGTTCGCGTTGCCAGAGCTCGACTGCAACCTGGTGTCCGAGGGTGCTCGGGGTGCCGGTGGCCACGTGGCGAGCTCCCATCGCGAAGCCCCGTGCCAGCACGCCGGCGTCCACGTAGCGGAGATCCGCCGGGAGGCCTAAAGGCTCGGCAGTCCACGTGAGCTCGGGCGGACGAGCCAGCAATAGGGAGAGCGCGCCGAGTAGCGGGACCGACGCCTCGAAGCTCGTGGTCGGAATACCGGCGGCTGCCAACGTTGCGCGGATTGAGCCGAAAGTCTGCGGAAATGCGGGCTCCGAGCTGGCCATCACGCTGAGGGCGCCCGCCTGTGCCAGTCGCGGTTTCAGCCGCTCGTAGAAATAGCGCGTGTAGTGCTTGCCCTCGAGGTAGCTGCTGGGCCCGGGTAGGTTGACCGAGATGCGGTCGAAGGTTTCGCGGCCTTGTTCAAGCCACGGCAACACTTCGGTCTGCTTGAAGCGCAAGCGTGGATCGCGTAGCGCGGAGCGAGTGTCGCCTCCTGGCCAAAGCGTTCGGGACCAGCGACTGGGAGCCAGCTCCGACACGCTCACTACCTCGCGCACGTCGGGGTAGCGGAGGACTTCGCGTTCGATGAAGCCCGCAGAGGACCCGAGCACCAGCACACGCTGTCGGGAGCCGGAAGCGGAGAGCAGGGGATGGACGATGGACTCCGCGTAGCGGTAAGCGTCGGCGCTGGTCAAACGCAGTTGCCCGTCCTCGAACAGCTCGAACGTGTTCTGCGCCGAGATCACCACCAGCTCCGGGCTCGATGCTGAGGCCCACACCAGCTCCGCCGGATACCTGGAGAGCAGCGCGGCCGGCGCCAGGCCCTGGGCCGTGGCAAAGGCGAGCGCACCGAACGCGAGCGCAGCGGTGGCGGGGGATGTGCCGGGTGGCCTGAGATCGGCCAAATATGCGCTGAAACGGGGCGTAAGCAGCAAGAGCGCGGCCAGCAGCATGCCCAAGGCGGGGGCTGCTCGCAAAAGGCCGAGGTAGCTGAGCGCGATGGTCGCACCGAGCAGGAGACCCAGGCTTGCCAGCGCGACCAGCGGCCCCAGCAGCAGCTTGATGGCCTGAAGCTCACGGAAGGGCAGGGCTCCGGCCGTCGCCAAGGCTCCTAGACCGAAGCCCGCCAGAAAGCCGACGCTGCTTGGCAGCGCGAGCGCGACGAACGTAAAGCTGCCCGGCGTCTGGAACGCCCAGAACCAGAGGTGCGCCGAAGCGGAGCACGCGACAGACAGCAGGCTAGCCGCGCGCAGCAGCAGCTGGCCGCGTCGAGCAGCTCGCAGCAGCGCGCGCTGTCCGAGGAGCGCCCCGACCAAGCCCGTGCCCAGGAGCGAGGCTAGCGCCCAGGAGCGAGGCGGGCCCAGCGCCGGGCCAAGGTAAGCGTCGGTTTGACGCACGCCCACCACGTAGGCGACCGCAAGGAAGGTGAGTGAGAGCGAGGGCAGCCACCACGAAATTCCTGGATGGCGCGGCTCCGCGTCATTTCCCACCGCTGAAGACGCCTCCACCGTAGTGGACGCCGCCGGTTCCGCCGCCATCGCCGTCGCAATATTCGAGCGCGCAGCCCAGCAGGATGAGGACGATGACGACCACGATGATGGTGATGGCGTTGGACGCGGTACCGGCGACTTCGCCGTCGCTCGTCGTACTCACGCTACTCGGTGCGCCTGGCCCGGCGACGGGCAGGCCGAAACCGCGCGCGACCACCGGCCAGGGCATGGGTGCTGAAAGGCTCCAGCGGACTTCGGAGGCGTCGGCCTCGCGCGAGAGCACATCGCGCCCGGACGTGTAGTCGGACACGTTCGTGGTTTCTCCCACCGCGCACTTCCAATACACCTCGCCTATCACGTGCTCGACGCGGGCTTGATTGCGATTGCGCAACGCGAACGGGCGATCGCGGTACATGACGCGCGAGGCGGCCGAGCGCAGATCGAGCTCGGCCAGATTGACGGACGTGACCCACGACCAGCCCGACTCTGGATCCTTCACCAGCCAGCGAAAGCCAAGCCCAGGGCTGAACAGCAGGTACTCTTCCCAGCTGTAGGCTTCGCCGTCGAAGCTTGTGCCGCGTCGCAGGTGAGCGATGCAAAGGTAGCTTGCGCTCTCGAAGGTGCCCTGCGTCCCGATCGGAATATCCGGGGCCTTGAGCAGCCGTTCCTGCTGCGCCACGACGGTGCGGAGGGCGATGTCGCTCACGGCTCCGCAATACGGGCAGCCGAGCCGCTCGGCGCGATCGCCCGACAGCTTTGGCACGTCGCCGCCGCAATTGGGACAGGTAAGCTGCTGGGTTTTTAGCTTGTGGACTGTGCGCGGCCCCTGCTGGGTGACCGAAAGCTCCGCCTCGCTCAGTACGTAGCCCAGGAACAGGCTGGCTTGCATGCCGGCGTCCCCGTAGTCGAGCGTAGCGAAGCCACGGCCTTGCCCCCACAGGTCCGCGTACAACCGCGTCATGCCCTCGCGGATGCTGCCCGGCAGCTCACCCTCGGTGGCGGCCACGCGCGCCGTCTTGACTTCACCGACGCGGAACACGCCGGCCGGCCCGAGTGCTACGTCCAGCTCGGGCGTAAGCTCGGCATGGGTTGGCGCCGGCGTGGCGGGGGCAAGCGCGGTCGCGAACCATTCGCCCTGAGCGTAGCCGAGGAAGCCCCAGCTCTGCCCGTAGTCGTAGGCGACGTAGTACTCGTCCCAGGGCCCGGTCCCGTGATCGAGCTGCACTCGGCCAAAGACGCGAAAGGGTCGGCCGGCGAGCGTGCCTTCATCGCCCACCGCGATGAGCGAAGGCGTGTGGGCGAGGTCTGCGGCCTTGCCGAAGTTCGTCAAGCCGCGATCGGTGCGGACGACCGTGTGCCGGCAGTATTCGCAGACCTTCGCCAGCGAGGCACCGAGCGCGAACTCGATGGGCGCTCCACAATTGGGACAGGTTCCTTGGGCGACCGCCATCCGCTCGGTTCAGGCTTCTAGCACAGGCCACCGCAGCGCCGCTTCACTTGCGGGCGCGCCGCGTCCGTTCCAGATCGGCCAGCCGCGCCAAGACCCCTCGGGCGACGATTTCGAGGACGTGATCGATCACTTCCCGCGGCTTTCCGGGGTCGCCACCGAACTCCAGGCGGCTGCGCGCGACCCTGCCGTGCGGTAGCCGGCCGAGCGCCGTGCAGCGTACGCGCAGCACGCCGTTCTCGACCGTCGTTTCGAGCTGCTCCAGGTAGAACCGATAGGTGATGCGACTGTGGCGGCCGGCGCCCCACTCAATCCGGTGGGCTTCGCGCTTCAGCGTGCGCTCGAGCACGCGGGTCACGCGCTTTCGCTCGGGCGTGCTTTCCGGAATCAGCAAACGGTCAAGCACGATGCGCGGTCGCCCTTCTGGGCCAGCCTCGGGACCGACGAGCACAGGTTCGCGCGCCTCGGCGGGCGAGGGCAGACCAAGCGTCAACGCCACGGCGAGGCTGAGCATTGTCGCTGGGAGCGCGCGCACACGGGGTTTCTAGGCAGCTGGCCGACGCCTGGGCCAAGTTTTCTGGGCCAACTTTTCGGGCTATGTGAGTGCGCGACGCGGCCTCCCGGCTCGGGATTTCTCAGGTGTTTGCCGGATGGGCGTGGTAGCCAAAGCACGTTGATGGATCCGCGAGAGGCCCCCGCTAGAAAGCGCGAAAGCGACCGTGACCCGCGTGGGCAAGCCCTAGAGCGCGACGTCATCGTGATAGGCGGCGGCGTCAACGGGGTGGGGGTGCTTCGCGACGCGACGCTGCGCGGGCTGTCCGTCTCGCTGTTCGAGCGCAACGACCTGGCGTTCGGCGCGAGCGGCAACTCCAGCGGGATGATCCACGGCGGGCCGCGCTACCTCGCCTATGACCCCGACGTGACCTACTCTTCTTGTTTGGATTCGGGGCATATCCAGCGGATCGCGCCGCACTTGCTGTTCCGTATTCCGTTCTTGCTGCCGGTGTTCGAGCGTTCGAACTTGAAGGCCCGCGCCACGCTGGCTGCCTACGACGGCTTCTTCACGCTGTACGACCGCTACCAGCCGCTCAAGGCAGGCAAACCGCACGCGCGACTTTCGTCGGACGATGTGGCGAGCTTGGAGCCGGGGCTTACGCCGTCGCAGGGGGGCGTTTCGTTCGACGAGTGGGGTATTGACGGCGTGAGGCTGTGCGTGGCGAACGCGCGCGACGCGCTCGAGCGCGGCGCCGAAGTGCGAGTGCACACCACTGTGCTCGAGGTCCTGCGGCGTGAGGACGGCAGCGCCTACGGGGTGCGCTATCGGGATAGTCAGTCAGGCGAGGTCGGCGTTCGCACCGCGCGCGTGATCGTGAACGCAACCGGCGCGTGGGCTCCGCTCACGGCGACGCTCTCGGGGCTCGCGAGCGAAGCGGCGCGGCTCCGTCCGGGCAAGGGCATCCATGTGTTTCTGGATCGCCGGGTGACCAACTACGCCATCGTGGCCAAGGCGATTGACGGCCGCCAAGTCTTCTTGATGCCGTGGCAAAACCTGAGCGTGCTTGGCACCACCGACGACGACTACTACGGCGATCTGGATGACGTGGTGGCCACCGGCGACGAGGTTCGCTACTTGTTCCAGGCGATAGAGCGGGTTTTTCCGAGTATTCGTGAGGCGCGTGCCATCGGTACCTGGGGTGGCGTCCGTCCTACCCTTTGGGGGTGGGGCGTCAATGAGGACAAGCTCTCGCGCGAGCACGAGATCCTGGACCACCAGCGTGACGGCGCCGACGGTCTCTACTCGATGGTCGGCGGCAAGCTAGCCAGCTATCGCTTGTTTGCCGAAGAGATGACGGAGATCATCGTGCGCCGGCTGGGTGGGAACGCGCAGTGCCAGTCGCACTTGCTCGCCCTACCGGGTGGTGACGAGGCGGTCGACCCGATGCGGCTTGTGCTGGAGGGCGGAATGGAGGCGGTGACGGCGACGCGCCTCGAGTATCGCCACGGCAGTCGCAGCCTGCAGGTGCTCCAGCGCATGCAGCGGGATCCGCGTGAGGCCGCGGTCGTCTGTGTTTGTGAGCCCGTCACGCTCGCGGAGATTCGCTACGTGGTCGAGCAGGAGTTGGCGACCACCGTCGACGACGTGTCTCGACGCACGCGCCTCGGGCTCGGCTCCTGCGCTGGCATGCGTTGCGCGGCGCGCTGCGGTCGCATCGTCGCAGACGCTACCGGTAAATCGCCCCAGGCGGGGCTGTCGATGGCGCTCAGCTTCTTGCAAGGGGCGTCGCGGCGTCGCGCAGCCGCCATTGGGCCTCAGCAGGCGCGGGCGGAGGCCCTTGCGCTCGGCTCGCTGCGCGCCGAGCTCGGCGGTGGCACGGCGGCGCCCGATGAGCCGGCCGTTTCAGAAGCAGCGGAGGTCAGGTGAAGGTCTTGGTGGTGGGGGCGGGCTTTGCGGGCTTGGCGGCGGCGCAGGCTGCTCGACGGGCAGGGGCGACGGTGACGGTGGCGCACGCCGGCGCCGGGTCGAGCGCGCTCTATGCGGGGATCATCGACGGCTCGCTTGCCGGGCTTTCGGCGGAAGACGGCGACGCGCTTGGGCCGCTGGCGCGCGACCTGGGCCTTCGGCTGTCGGAGGCTTCGGTGCTGGCGACTCGGGAGGGGGTCGTCCGCTCAGCGGCCGGCGCTGACGCCGCATTGCTGGACCTTACCCCCTTGGCGGGCAAACTGGTCGGCGTTGTCGATGTCGCTCGCGACGATTGGGACGGAGCGCTCTTGGCGCGCGCCTTCGCCTCCAGCCCCTGGGCCGTCGCCACGGCCACTCGCTTCGAGCCCGTGGCCCTCGACCTCCTTACTCGGGGGTTCGAGCGGCGCACTGCGGCCTTCGATTTTGCGACGAGCTTCGACCCGGCTGCGGCCGTGGAAAGGCTCGGGCACCTGCTCGCGCCGCGGCCAGGCCTCGCCGCTTGGATGCTGGGTCCGTGGCTGGGGGTTGAGCGGTCCGTCGCGGCTGAGCTGTCGGCCGCCTTGGGCATGCCAGTGGGTGAGGTCACGTCGCCGCCAGGCGGACCGGCGGGGGGGCGCTTCGAGCGTCGGCGCGACGCCTGGCTCGCTTCGCTCGAGCTTTCCGTGGAGACGCGCCGCGTACTCGAAATCGCAGAGTCCGAGCGCGAGGTGAGGGTTCGCTTCGACGCGGGCTCGGAGCTGCGCGTGGACGCGGTCGTGCTTGCGGTGGGCGGCTTCGTGTCGGGCGCAGTCGAGTTCACCGGGGCCCTTTCGGGCGCCACGCCTGCCGGTTACAAGTTGGCGATAGCCGGGCTCCCGGCGCTTGAGATCGGGGGCCAGCCAGCTTGGCCGCTGTCCTCGCTGTTCAGCGACGACGTCGGCAACCGCTCGCTCGAGGGGCTCGAGCGGGCCGGTTTGTCGGTCACGCCGGGTGGGCGTGTCCTGGGCATGCGGCGGCTGTTTGCGGCGGGGGACGTGGTGGCAGGCGAGCTACCGAGCGCGGGCTTCGCGCTGCGCAGCGGTTTGCGCGCTGGCAGAGCCGCAGCGACAGCGACAGCGTAGGCTTGGCCCGGGGCCGCCGGGCGGCAGGCTTTGGGGCACCAAGGCTGTGCGTCGTCGAAACGAGAGCAGCTGGTATTGCGTGCTTCGGTCCGCTGGAGTAGGCCGGCCTCGAGGATTTGACAGCATGGCCGACCGTTCGCAGGATTCGTTCCAGACGCGCTCCGAGCTTTCCGTAGGCGGGCAGACGTTCACCTACTTTAGTCTTCCCAAGTTCGCGGAGCGAACCGGGAAGGACATCTCGAGGCTCCCGTACTCGCTGCGCATCCTGCTCGAGAATCTACTGCGCTGCGAAGATGGCGTGGCGGTTGCGGGTAAGGATGTCGAGGCGCTGGCCAGCTGGGATCCGAAGGCTGAGCCCGACACCGAGATAGCCTTTCACCCCGCGCGCGTTGTGCTCCAGGACTTCACGGGCGTGCCAGCGGTGGTCGACCTTGCGGCGATGCGCGACGCCATGGCGGCGATGGGCGGAGATCCTGCCAAGATCAACCCGCTCTTTCCTGCCGAGCTTGTGATCGATCACTCCGTTCAGGTGGACTCGTACGGACGAGCCGACTCGCTCGTTCGCAACACCGAGAACGAGTACGAGCGGAATCAGGAGCGCTACCAGCTGCTCGGCTGGGCGCAGAAGGCCTTCGACAACTTCCAGGTGGTGCCGCCCTCCACGGGCATCGTCCACCAAGTGAATCTCGAATACCTGGCAAGGGTGGTATTCGACAAAGACGGCGTGGCCTACCCGGACACGCTAGTGGGCACGGACAGCCACACCACGATGATCAACGGCCTCGGCGTGCTCGGCTGGGGCGTGGGCGGCATCGAGGCCGAGGCGGCCATGCTGGGCCAGCCCATCAATTTGCTCGTGCCACAGGTGGTCGGCGTCAAGCTGCACGGCGCTCTGCCAGAGGGCACGACCGCCACGGACTTGGTGCTCACCATCACGCGCTTGCTTCGCGATCAGGGTGTGGTCGGAAAGTTCGTGGAGTTCTTCGGCGATGGTCTGGACAACGTGCCGCTGGCGGATCGCGCGACCATCGGCAACATGAGCCCTGAGTTCGGCTCGACCTGCGGCATCTTCCCCATCGACGAGGAAACGCTGGCCTACTTGCGGCTTTCGGGACGTAGCCCGGAGCGGGTGGCGCTCGTGGAAGCCTACGCCAAGGCGCAGGGGCTGTTTCGCAGCAAGGGGCAGCCCGAGCCGCTCTACACCGCGACGCTCTCGCTCGATCTCGGCACGGTGGTTCCTACGCTGGCCGGACCGCGTCGGCCGCACGACAAGGTGTCCCTCAAGGATGTCGGCGCAGGCTTCAAGAAGGTGCTGCCCGAACTGGCCGCGCAGGCGAAAAAGCAGGACAAGGGCACGCCCGTGGCTGCCGAAGCGCTGACCCGCCGCGTGGCTGCCGCCATCGACGGCCAGAGTTTCGAGGTGGGTCACGGTTCAGTCGTGATCGCGGCTATCACCTCGTGCACCAATACGTCCAATCCGTACGTGATGCTCGGCGCCGGGCTGCTGGCGAAGAACGCCGTTGCGAGGGGCCTCAGCGTCCAGCCCTGGGTGAAGACCAGCTTGGCGCCGGGCTCCAAGGTGGTGACGCAGTACCTGACTCACGCGGGCGTGCTCGCCAGCCTGGAGAAGCTCCATTTCAACGTCGTCGGCTACGGCTGCACCACCTGCATTGGCAACAGCGGTCCGCTCCCGGAGAGCGTGAGCCGGGCCATCGGCGACGGTGAACTGGTCGCGGTCAGCGTGCTGAGCGGTAACCGCAACTTCGAAGGCCGCATTTCGCCCGACGTGCGGGCCAACTACCTGGCCAGCCCGCCGCTGGTCGTGGCGTACGCCCTGGCGGGGCGCATCGACATCGATTTTGCGACGGAGCCGCTGGGCCATGACCCAACTGGCCACGCCGTATTTCTCAAGGACATTTGGCCCTCTTCGCAGGACGTTGCGCGTGCGGTCAAGGAGAGCGTGACCGCGGCCATGTTCAAGTCCGAGTACGAGCAGGTCTTCAGTGGCGATGAGCGCTGGCAGGCCCTGGCCGTGCCCGAGGGCAATCGCTTCTCCTGGGATGAGGCCAGCACGTATGTGCGGAAACCCACGTTCTTCGAAAACTTGAGCGCTACGCCGGCGCCGCTCACGGACATCACAGGGGCACGCGTGCTGGCCGTGCTCGGCGACTCCGTCACGACCGACCACATCTCTCCCGCAGGCAACATCGCCAAGGGCTCCCCTGCCGCGAAGTACCTGACGGACCACGGCGTGCAGCCCCGCGATTTTAATCAGTACGGGGCGCGTCGCGGCAACCACGAGGTGATGATGCGGGGCACGTTCGCCAATGTGCGGCTCCGCAACCTGCTCGTGCCCGGCGTGGAGGGCAGCGTGACTCGCTACTTGCCCACTGGCGAGCAAACCAGCATTTTCGAGGCCTCCGAGAAGTACCGGGGCGACAAGACGCCGCTCTTGGTGTTCGCCGGCAAGGAATATGGTTCCGGCTCCTCGCGCGACTGGGCGGCCAAGGGCACGTTCATGCTGGGCGTCCGAGCGGTCATCGCGGAGAGCTACGAGCGCATCCACCGTTCGAACTTGCTCGGTATGGGCATCCTGCCGCTGCAGCTACTGGATGGCGAAACCCGCGAGTCGCTCGGTCTGACTGGCGAGGAGGTGTTCTCCGTGCGGGGCATCAAGGCCGGTCTTGCCCCCGGCAAGCTGCTGGACGTTGAGGCTGTCGGAGCGGACGGCACGGCCAGGCAATTCAAGGCTCGCGCGCGAATCGACACGGCCGTCGAGCTCGCCTACTACCAGCACGGCGGCATCCTGCAGTTCGTGCTGAGGCAACTGCTGAAGGCGTAGCCCGGTCTCGTTCAGCGCTCACTTTCGGTAGCGGCCGGTCACGATGCGGTAGCCAAGCTTCAACGCCTCGTCCGTGCCCTTCTCAGGGTTGCTGGGGATCTCCTTGGCCATGCCGAGATCGGTTTCTTCCGCTCCAGGCTGGCCGCGGGTCCCCTCTGGGAGCTCGGGCGGGCGCTGATTCGGGGAGAGGGCTCCCTCGATGGCCGGGAGGTGGCCTTCGAGGTTGGCTTCCTTCAGGACACCGTAACCCAGCGCTGCGCCTGCGCCGCCTACGAGCACATCCGGCTTAACACCCTGCGCCTGGATCGGGCGGCCGCTGGGCGTGTAGTAGCGCAAGGTGGTGAGCCGCAGGCCAGCGCCTCCCGGCAGATCGACGATCGACTGCACCGATCCCTTGCCGAAGGTCGGAGTGCCCACAATCAGCGCGCGCTTGTTGTCCTGGAGCGCGCCTGCGACGAGCTCGGCCGCACTCGCGCTGTACTCGTTGACGAGCACGACGACCGGCCCTCGACGCAGC
>JANNWK010000769.1:0-11097 GCA_031408355.1 Myxococcales bacterium | reverse complement strand
AGATCGGCGCCGAGCAGGCGATGCAGAGCGAGCCAGGCCGGGGTCTCGCCAGCAAACGCGCTTTCTCCGCAATGGACGATCCATTCGGTGCGGCTAGCGGCGACTCTCGCTTGGGCAGCGAAGCGCCGTTGCCCTCCTTCCCCCTAGGTTCTGAAGCCGACGACCATGTGCTCGACACAGACGTCACGGAGCTAGGCGGCTACGACGACACCGAAGAGGAGATCTCCATCGTGGAGGACTTCATTCCTCCGCCGGCGGCACCGGGCGTCGAAGCCAATTTCGAGGGCCTGGAGGATGTGCTGGACGAGGCCGAATTCTTCGCCGCACGCGGACTGTACGAGGACGCCAAGGCGATCCTGATTGAGCAACTCACGCGGACACCCCAGCACAAACTCGTGCTGGAGCGGCTGGGCGAGATTGAAGCCTTCCTGCCAAGCTCCGCGGAAAGCCAGACCAAGGAACGTTCGCAGCTCAGCGACCGCGCTAGCGCTGACTACGACGTGTCGCAGTCGCTCGGAGCCCTGGACGCGCTGGAGCCACCGCCCGACAGCTTCATCCCCGATTCACGCGGTAGGCGAGGCTCGACCGAGGACATCGACGTTGATCAGGTATTCGCGAAGTTCAAGGCAGGCGTCAAGGCACAGGTGGCCGACAACGACAGCGCGACCCACTACGACTTGGGCGTCGCCTACAAGGAGATGGGGCTCCTGCCGGACGCCGTAAACGAGTTCGAGATCGCCGCCCGCGATCCGCAGCGCGAGTGCATGTGTTTCGCCATGGTCGGCATGCTCTACCTTGAGCAGAACCAACTCGACCGTGCCGCAGAAGCCTACGTGCGCGCGCTGAGCACCGCGGCCAAGTCCGTCGACCAAGAGATGAACCTCTACTACGACCTCGGCAATGTGTACGAGATGAAGGGCAAGGCCCAGGACGCCCTTTATTACTTCCAGAAGATCGCGCGCCGCGATCCGGGTTACCGGGATGTGAGCGAGCGCATCGCGCAGCTTTCGCCGGCACCGGTAGCGGCACCCGCAAGCAACGCGCGCGCCGTAAACGACGGAGACGAGTTCGACCGCGTCTTCGACGACCTCTTCGGCAGCAAGTAGCTTGCTTCCCCGAGATTGGGGTCGTTTCCTGCGCCCTTAGTCCTCACGGTCGACGATGGAGGCCAGCAGCTCGCCCTCGGCACACAGCGTTCCGTCCACCGTTGCTTCGCCGCGGAGCTTCCAGATGTTCGAGCGGTGATGGACGACCTCGACATACAAATCCAATTTGTCACCGGGCGTAACGGTGTGGCGAAACTTGGTCTTGTCGATGCCCAGAAAGTACATGAGGCTCGCATGCGTATCGAACGGCTCGGAGGCGTACGCCAAGATACCGCCGATCTGCGCCAGGCACTCCACTATCAGAACACCGGGGAGTATGGGCCGACCGGGGAAGTGCCCCTGACTCCAGGGCTCGTTGTAGCTCACCATCTTGTGCCCCCGAATCGACTTCCCGGCGACGATCTCGGTCACGCGGTCGACCATCACAAACGGGTAGCGGTGCGGCAAGATTTCCAGAATCTTCTGGATCTGAATCTTTAGGGGTTTCTTGGTCATTACTGAGCACTCCCAGAACCCCCAGCCCGGGGAGCGGCCATGCCGGCCGGCTTTGGCGCGTTGCGAATGGCTACCGGCCGAAGTGACGGAAACCCGGGCCTATGGCTGCTTCGGTGCGGCCGGGGCAGGAGCCGCCACCGGCGCCGCTGCCTTCGGTGCGCCGGGAGCCTTAGGTTCGGCAGAGTCGCCGCCGCCGCCGGAGTTGTACATGGTGATGACGCGATCGGTGAGGTCGAGATCAGTTCGCACGTAGGGTACGGCCTTCTTGTCCACCACCATGTCGAACCCCTCCTGGGTGGCCAGGCGCCGGATGATGGTCATGGCCTTCTGAAACACAGGCTGGGTGAGTTCGCCCTGCTTCTTCTGAATGTCCTTGTTGTACTCAACGAAGACGGTCTGCAGCTGCATCATCTCGCGCTGCCACTTGTCGGCGCGCTTGGCCAGGGCGCCCTTACTAAGCACCTCGCGCTGCTTCTCGATGTCGTCGCGCTCCTTGAGTAGCTCGTCCTGCTTCTTGTCGAGCTCGCGCTGCTTGCTGTCGAACAGCTTCTTCAACGTGGCCTGGGCGCGCATGCCATCTTCGGTCTCCATCACGGCGCGCTCCGTATCGACAACGGCGATCTTCGCCTGGGCTAAGGCCGTGCTGGGTAGCGCAAGCAAGCTGAGCCACAAAAGGCTAGACACACTGAACAGACGGCTCTTCATGGTGGCTCCGACTTAGCGTCCGGCGGAAAGGCGGTCAAGCGTCCGACGTGGAGCGGGTGTTTTCGGGCGAACAACTGGTCCAAACCGGGACGACGCAAGGGCGCCGACCGGCCGCTCAGACCAGCACGAAGTCTTCGCTCTCAGCCGCATCCGCCGAGACCGCGGTGGCCGTTTCTTGATCGCGATGCACGGCCAACTCGTAGAGCTCGACGAAAACCTTGGGGTGAGCCCGGGCCAGCGCCAAGAAGCGATCGCGCGGCAGAAACAACGTCACGGTCGGGTGGCGCGCGACCACGCCGGTGATCGCAGGGCGGCGCAGGATGAGCGCCACCTCGCCCACCACCTCGCCGGGACCGAGCCGCGCCACCAGCGTGGCGTCCGAGCCTTCCCGATGGATGACTTCGACCTCGCCCAGAGCGACGATGTGCAGGCCATCCGGCGGTGAGCCCTGACTGACGAGCTGCTCGCCCTGACCAAACTGGCGCACCGTGAAGCGGTCGATCAGCGCAGGGCGCTCGGCTGGGCTAGCACCCTTGAGAATAAAGTTGGTGCGAACCAGGTTGTCGAGCATGCGGCGCCGACAGAACTCGGCAAAGACACGACCTACCTCGGGCACCTTGGCCGCGACGCGATCAAGCGCGCTCTTGCTGCCGGCGAGCACGATGCTCGGCTTGCTCGCCGTCACCGTCGCGGTGCGGGGCGACGAGGATAAGAGCGCCATTTCGCCGAACAGTGCGCCGTTGCCGAGGCGTGCCAGGGCCAGTGGAGCAGCCCCGACCTTCGGCGACCGCTTCGAAACGTCCAGCTCACCGCGCGCCACGATGAATGCTTCGTTGCCGACGCTGCCCTCATCTACCAGGACTGAGTGGGCTGGCACGAAACGGACCTCGAACGCAGAGACGGTGGCCTTGAAGCTTTCCGGATCAAGCGCAGAAAACAGCACCGGCGGTACAATCTGGGCTCCGACAGCCGAAACACTGTCCTGGTCCTGGGCGTTCTTGGCGGCGAGCAGGATGGCGGTGGCTCGCGTAAGCAGCTCCGCGCCGACCAGGCTTCCGTCGAGGGGCTTGGCTTCCTTGGCGGGCGAGGCCATGTCTGGAGGGGCCCCTCGCTTCTCGGAAATACGCGGGGAACCCTTGGCGAACGCGCCAGCCATGCTGTCGAGCCCGTCGTCGCCGGAGCTGTCCACCTGCCGCAACAGCGAGTGCGCCGCGACAGCCAGCGGGAGGTTGCCGTCAAACACGGCCCGCTCCAGCGCCGCGCGAAGCCCCAGCTCGCTGTCTTGTTTGCGCCCGAGGCTCCCGACAAGCCAAGACGACACCAAAGTGTTAAGCGCCGAAAGCGGCTCCTCCTCCAGCAGCGCAGCCGCGACCCGCAGCGCGCCTTCGCGATCATCGCTGAGCCCCATGGCGAGCGCTCGATCGATTGCGCGCTGCTCGACAACACCCGTGAGCGGAGGCACCTGAGCCATGGCGGTCAGCATAGCCCGGCCATGTCGGCGCGGAACACCCCTCGTCGAGTCAAGCCAGTTTCTTGCAGTTTATTGGGCCAGCGATCAGAACCGGCCAGCGCGTAGCATCTAGTCCAGGCGCGACTTGCCGTCGCGTGCCTTGGCCAGAGCCGCGCTCATCGCCTCCGCGGCAGCGCTCACGCGGGGAACCACGAACTGATAGTCCATGCGGGTGGGACCAATGATCCCGAGCGCGCCTCCACGCTCACCGTCTTCTTCGCGGTAGGGCGCTGCCACCACGCTCACCGGACAACCCACAGCTTGAGCCGCCTCCTCGCCCAAGAAGACGCGGACATTGTCAGAGGTAAGCGCGGAATCGAGAAGCACCAGCAGGCGCTCGCGGTCCTCGAGTACCCGCAAGAGCTCGCGCACGCTGGCGACGTCACCGGAATCCGCATGTTCCAGCAGACGCGCCTGACCCTCAATCTCGATTGTCAGCCCGCGGGCGGCTCCCGCTGCAGCCGCCCGCACCAGCGAGAGACCGATCGTCCTGAGCGCGTGAAACTCATCCTGCTGCCCGCGCATGCTGGCCAGGAAATGGTCACGCACGCCGAGCAAAGTCCGCCCCGCGACGGCTTCCTCGAGCATGTTGTGGAGGCGCTCGAGATCCGCCTCGCTGACGTTCTCGTCGATCCGCAAGAATCGATTCTCGACGGTGCCGTCGGAGAACACCATGACGGCCAGCAGCTCTCCGGGCCGCGTCGCGATGAAGCGGAGCTTCAGGAGGGTGCGCGTCTCGCCGCTAGCACGCAGGAGCAGTGCCGGCGCCCCCGACAGACGCGACAGGCGTCGGCCAGCTTCACGCAGCAAGTCCGTGCCGGGCGGCAACTCATCGAACCAACCTCGGATGTCCGCTTGCTCCTCCTGCGAGAGCCGCTGCTCCTCCATCAGAGCATCCACGAACAGCCGGTAGGCGGCTTCCGTAGGGATGCGGCCGGCCGAGGTGTGAGGCTGACTCAGGAAGCCGCTCTCCTCAAGGTCCGCTAGTACGTTGCGAATCGTCGCGGCGGACAAGGTGAACCCGTACTTCTTGGTGAGCGTCCGGCTCCCTACCGGCTCTCCGGAAGAGATGAACTCCGTAACCGCCGCATAGAGCACCGCGCGAGCGCGTTTTGGCAGAGAACTCACTTCCGGTGATTTTGGCTCGCGCCGGCCTACCCCGTCAAACCGGCAGACCGGACCGCGGGCGGGCCCGGCCGTCTGCAACCGGCCGGGCGCTCCGGGAGCCGTGGGGACCGAAGTCCGAGCAGGCCACGGCCAGTTCTGCGAAATCCTTGACAGTTTTTGGGCAGGCGTCGATGATTTCGGCCCGGCGAAGAATCCGGACTAGTTTCATGCCTGAGCCCGCTTATCTGGAGGACGCGTGACCACCACCCTGCTGGCAGTCGACGACAGCAAGACCATGCGAAAGGTGATCGAAATCACCTTTGCTGGCGAAGGCTATAAGACCGTGGTCGCCGCGAACGCTAGCGAGGCGCTCGCCAAGGCCCAATCCGAGCAGCCTCAGGTCGCCCTGGTTGACGCCTCCCTGGAGGGCACGAACGGCTACGACCTGTGCCGCCAGCTCAAGGCCGCCTCACCAGCAACCGTGGTCGTGCTGCTGTCCAACAAGGCGCAGCCGTACGACAAGTCCCGGGGCGCCGCGGCGGGCGCGGACGACTTCATGGACAAGCCGTTCGACACCCAGCAGATGATCGACAAGGTCTCTGCGCTGGCGAAGCGCGGCGCGCAGGCGCCGGCGGTCGCGCCGGTGGCGGTGCCGGCACCCGTCGCTCACGTTCCAACAGCTCAACCTCTGGCCTTCAAGCCCGAGGCGCAGCGGCAGCGCGTCCAGACGCTCGCCTATGGCAGCACGCCAGTTCCGGCGCAGGCCGCCCCCGCGCTGACACCGTCCAAGCCGCTCGGGGCCGCCTCGGCGTTCGGTTCGCGCGCCCCCGCAAGTCCGGGTGTCGCGCCGTTCTCTCCGGCTGTTTCGCCCGTTGCGGCGGCGGCGCCCGCGCCCGCGGCTTCCGCAGGCAACGGTGCCCATGCGGAGTTCGCCAGCAAGCTTGGCGGCCTTGGTCTAACGCCCGCGCAAGTGGAGGGCGTTTTGGCGCTCTCGCGCGAAGTCGTGGAGCGGGTCGTATGGGAAGTCGTGCCGACGCTCGCCGAAGCGATGATCAAGGAAGAAATCAGCCGACTCACCCGAGAGTAGCGGGTACGTTCCGAAAAACTGGGGGGCGAGCTCGGGAGGCGCCGGGTGACCAGAAGCCGCTTGAGCTGAGCCGGCGTGCCCGCTCAATGCTATAGGCAGCGCCCTCATGGAAGAGCTGCCTAAGGCCTATGAGCCCGGTGACGTGGAGCCCCGCTGGTACAAGCACTGGCTCGAGCTGGGCGTGTTTCGCGCTGGAACGGCGGACAAGCGTAGCAAGCCAGCCTACGTGATCCCGATGCCGCCGCCCAACGTCACGGGCTCGCTGCACATGGGACATGCGCTCGGGAGCACGTTTCAGGACGTGCTGATTCGCCACAAGCGCATGCAGGGCTACGACACGCTGTGGCAGCCGGGCATCGATCACGCCGGCATCTCCACCCAGGTCGTGGTGGAACGGCTGCTCAAGCGCGAAGGCACCTCGCGGCACGAGCTGGGGCGCGCTGCCTTCATCGAGCGAGTTTGGCAGTGGAAGGAGCAGAGCGGCGGCCGCATCGCCGAGCAGATGAGCATTCTTGGTTGCTCCGCGGACTGGGAACGCAGCCGCTTCACCATGGACCCCGAGATGTCGGCGGCTGTTCGTGAAGCCTTCGTTCGGCTCCACGAAGAAGGCCTGATCTACCGAGCCACCCGGCTCGTGAACTGGGACGTCGAGTCGCAGACCGTGTTGTCGGATCTCGAAGTCGAGGTGGAGGAGAACGTGCAGGGTGAGCTCTACGAGTTTGCCTACGCCGTGATCGACGCGGATCCAGCGGCGGGCGCGACCGAGCTGGTCGTCGCCACGACGCGCCCCGAGACCATGCTGGGCGACACCGCCGTCGCGGTGCACCCCGACGACGAGCGCTACCTGCACCTGCACGGGAAGAAACTCCGACATCCCTTCCTGAGCCGGGAAATTCCGGTAATTGCTGACGCCCTGCTGGTCGACATGGCCTTCGGAACCGGCGCCGTGAAAGTCACGCCCGCCCACGACTTCAACGACTTCGCGACTGGCAAGCGCCATGGGCTCGCGGAGATAAGCGTGCTGAACCTGGACGGAACGCTGAACGAGCAGGCCGGCGAGTTCCAAGGTCAGGAGCGCTTCAGGGCACGCAAGGCAGTGAAGAAGCGGCTCGAAGAGCTGGGGCTAGCGCGTGGCGCGAAGCCGCACAAGATGACCCTGCCGCGTTCGCAGCGCACCGGCAGCATCGTCGAGCCCATGATCTCGACGCAGTGGTTCATGAAGATGCAGCCACTCGCCGAGCCGGCGTTGGCCGCTGTACGGGATGGTCGCACAAAGATCGTGCCAGAGGAGTGGGTGAAAACCTACGAACACTGGCTCACGAATATTCAGGACTGGTGCATCTCGCGCCAGCTTTGGTGGGGCCATCAAATCCCCGCGTTTCACTGCCAAGACTGCAGCCACATCACCGTCACGCGCGAGGACCGACCCAGCGCCTGCGCCCAATGTGGCGGACAGCGGCTCACGCAGGATCCGGATGTCCTGGATACCTGGTTCTCGAGTCAGCTCTGGCCCTTCGCCACGTTGGGCTGGCCCAAGCAAACACCCGAACTTGCCCGCTACTATCCGGCGAGCGACCTGGAGACGGGCTACGACATCATCTTCTTCTGGGTGGCGCGGATGATGATGATGGGCCTTCACCTCATGGGCGAGGTGCCGTTCCGACGCGTACTCCTGCACGGCATGGTGGTGGACGAGACGGGCGACAAGATGAGCAAGGTCAAGGGCAACACGCTCGACCCGCTCGATCTCATCCACGGCGCCCCGTTCGAGGTAGTCGTACAGAAGGCGCTGCCCGAAGCGCCCGTCGCCGAGGCCCTCGCCAAGTTCAAGAAGTCCTACCCATCGACCGCCCAAATGGGCAAAGCCTTCTCCGCCTATGGCGCAGACGCGCTACGCATGACCTTGTGTAGCTATTCGCCGCAGGCCAAGCGCATTGCGCTCTCGCCAGCTCGCGTCGACGGCTATCGCAAGTTCTGCAACAAGATCTACAACGCCACCCGCTTCGCCCTCAGCTACATTCAGGACGAGCAGCTGAGCGGCGCGCCACCGAAAGCTCCGCAGCTGCTGGTAAACCGCTGGATCCTCTCGCGCCTCGCCAGCGCTGTTTCGGCCAGCAGCCAGGGGATCGACGAATACCGGCTGGATGACGGCTCGAAGGCGCTCTACCAGTTCTTCTGGGACGAGCTGTGCAGCTGGTTCCTGGAGATGACCAAGCCTGTATTCAACGACGGCGATGCGGCGGCGCAAGCCGAAACTCGCGCCACGTTGGCGCACGCGCTCGAGGTCGTGCTGCGCGCGCTCCACCCCTACATGCCCTTCATCACCGAAGAGCTATGGCAGAAGCTGCCGCGACCGCCTGGCTATCCGGCGTCGATAGCGCTGGCCGCCTACCCGACCGCCAGTGACGGCCGGCCTGACCCCATCGCAGATCGCGAGATGGGCTGGCTAATGTCCGCTATCGGCGCGGCCCGCAGCGTGCGTAGCGAACACGATGTCGCGCGCGTGAACCTGCTTCCGGTCGAGTTCCGGAGCGCGGACGCAGCCGTCCGCAAGGTGCTAAGCGACAATGGCCGACTGATTCAGTTCTTGGTCAACACTGACGGCGCGCCCCGCATCGCCGAGCCTTCGAGCGACAGGCCGCGCGGCGCGGTGCTGGGTGTTGCCGGAGACGTCGAAGTGCTGGTCAACCTCAAAGGCCATATCGACCCGGCCAAAGAGGCCGAGCGGATCGAACGCGAAGTGAAGCGCGCGAGCAAGGATATCGAGGTGATGGAGAAGCGCCTGGCCAACCAAAGCTTCGTCGCCAACGCGCCGCCCGAGGTCGTGACCGAGGCGCAGGCCCTGCTTCAGAGCCTCAAGCAGCAAAAAACGCGACTGGAAGCCGGGCGCGCGCTCGTCAAAGAGCTTTCTGAATAAGCTCCCGCCCGACCAGCGGCACCAGCATGGGTTCGAACATCACCTCGGGCGTGATGCCGGTCCGAAAGGTGTAGGCGACGCGCAGGGAAACGCGCGTCGCACGTAGCGCGCCTCGGCTCATCAGCTCGGCACCGCGCGCGCCCAGTCGCTCCTCCAGCACTTCCTTCGGTTTCTTCTGCCCCTGGCGCAACGCCTTGGGATTTGACCACAGCTCGAAAAGGACTGCGAGGCTGGGCGACGAGACCCGAGCCCGCAGCAGCGCCAACTCCCGGGCCAGCGTCTTGCGCGCCGGATCCCGCTGGCGGTCCCATTCCAGCACCAGCTTTTCGGCGCGAATCAACCAGAGAAGATCGGCAGCGGGCCCAGGGACGGCTTCGATCTCTGCGGCTTGCCGGAGAACCCCAAGCGCGTCCGCAGTTCTACCGAGCCGTTCTAGGGCTCCGGCCGTGTCGAGCACCGCCCGCAAGGCGAGCTCCGGCGGCAGCGGCTCGCCAATCAACTGACTGCCGACCTGAGCTAGGGCACGGTAGCTGCGCTCACTTGGCGTCGCTACCGCGTCGAGTTCAGCCAGCAGCAGCACGGCGGCTGGGCGTTCCGCGCCCTCCGCGGGAGCCGTCGTGAGTCGCTCCGCCAGGGCGCTGCGTGCGGCCTCAAGGGCTCCCGACTCCAAGCTCGAGGCCGCCTCCCAAGCCAGCAAACCGCTCAAGGCCCCGGCGAGACGAGCGGGTGCGCTGGCCGGCAGCAGAGCCGAAATGGACTGATCGGAAGCCAGTACTGCCGCCACCGCCAGGCGAGGAGCAGGCAACGCGACGCGGAGAGCGTTTGTAGCCAGCGCCTGCTTTTCAGCAGGGTCGATGCGCGGGCGCTCGCCCGGCCGCGCATGCAGCCCGGCCCTCACGCCTGCGGACAAGGCCGCGGCGAACACCCCGAGCGCGCGCTGCTCGGGCAACTCCGCGACGGCTCGGCTGAGAGCCTCGTAGCGCCGGGTGAAGTCGCGCTCAAGGCCGAGCGCATCGCTGGCGAGCGACATCTCCGTGACCCAGGGCACAACGTGGGCGAGGCCGAGGTAGGCCTCAACGGAGGCCGCGTCACGGCCGGCCTTCGACTGCCACGCGCGTTCCATCGCGCCCAGCGCGGGCCCCAGCTGGGGCCGAACCTTCATCGCGATCGCGCACAGGCGGGCCGAGCCGATCCCTGGCTGCAGGCCGGGGCAGGCCGAACCTTCGGCGGCGGCCACAGCGAGCGCGGCGGCGACGCGCAAATCTTCGGGGGCGCGTCGGGCGAGGGACGCAAGCGCTGGCCCGACCTCCGTGTAGCGCCCAACTCCGAGCAAGCCCCACGCCTTGGCGAGCGGGTCAGCGCTCGATGCCGCCCCCGCCGCCGCAAGAACCGTGACGAGCGTTGGGTGATGGAGCGAATCCTTCGGGAGACGCTGCACGACGGCGCGAACGCCAGCCAGGTCGAGAGCGAACGCGTGCGCCTCTGCCAGCTTGACCAGGACGTCTGGCAGCGGGTCGACTTCGGCCCATGCCACCAGCGCCAAACGCTGAAGATCCGGGCGTTCTGCGGCTTGTGCCGCGCGCTCGATGCTCGAAAGCAGCCGCCCCAACCCGGCAGGCTCAGCTCCGGAGAGATCGATCACGCGGTCGCGAAGGAAGTGGAGAGCGGTCCGCCGGGCCAGCTCGCGCGTCGCCTGCACGACACGGCGGCGCTCCTCGTCGGTTGTCGACGCCGAGCCTTCGAAGACGAGCGGCAACTCTTGGGTCGCGGCGGGCGTCGTGGCAAGGCTGAACAGAGCCCGCGCCAGGCCACCGCCGGCCCGCAGGTGCAGAAGCGGCATGACCTCGGCCAGCTCCCCGCTGACGAGCTGCTCACGCTGCTCCAGCGTGAGGGCCTTGAGGCGCGTATCGAGAACGCTGAGCGCCGGTTCGGCCAGAAGATCGAGCACGGGAGGTGGCCGCTCGACAGCGCGCAGCGCTGACAGCAGCTGCTCCCTCGGCGCGAGCGGCTTCGCGACCACCGGCTGAGCTGAGGGCACCGGCGCCTGGACGGCAGGTACACCCGTGCCACAAGCCGTGAGCGCGCCCAACAAGAGCGATCCACCCAGCCAGCTCTGGAGCGCGCCCGTCCTAGCTCGGCGCTGCATCAAAACCTGAAGCGACCCAAGATG